>NZ_JBHZDA010000039.1:0-15334 GCF_042755665.1 Streptomyces sp. NPDC059142 | reverse complement strand
GGGGGGCCGGGTCGGGGGGGGGGCGGGCCGCCGCCGCGGGCGCCAGCGCCTCGCCCGCCCCGGCGGGGGGGGGGGGCCGGTTCCCCCCCCCGGCCCCCCCCTCTGGTGTCTCTGTCCGGTGTGTCTCTGGCTGGGGTCTCCGGTGGGTCCGGTCAGCGCATCTTTCCGCCGCGCGGCATCCGCATGCCCTTGGGCATCGGGCCCTTCGGCAGCGGCATGTTGCTCATCAGGTCGCCCATCGCGCGCAGCCGGTCGTTGGCCGCGGTCACCTGCGGGCCCGCCAGCACCCGGGGGAGCTTCAGCATGGTCGTACGGACCTTCTTCAGCGGCACCTGGCCCTCGCCGTCGCCGACGATGATGTCGTGCACCGGCACGTCCACCACGATGCGCGCCATCTTCTTCTTCTCGGCGGCCAGCAGGCTCTTCACCCGGTTCGGGTTGCCCTCGCCCACCAGGACGATGCCCGCCTTGCCGACCGCGCGGTGGACGACGTCCTGGCTGCGGTTCATCGCCACCGCCGGGGTCGTGGTCCAGCCGCGGCCGACGTTCTCCAGGACCGCGGCCGCCGCGCCGGGCTGGCCCTCCATCTGACCGAAGGCGGCACGCTCGGCGCGCCGGCCGAAGACGATCGCCATCGCCAGGAACGCCAGGATGAATCCCAGGATCCCCAGATAGACGGGGTGATCGATCAGGAAGCCGATCGCGAGGAAGACACCGAAGGTGACGATTCCCACACCACCGACGACAAGCCCGACCTTCGAGTCGGCCCGCCGGGTCATCTTGTAGGTGAGAGCGATCTGCTTCAGTCGCCCCTGGTTCGCAGCAGTGTCTGCGTTGTCCTTCCTCGCCATGCCCAGAAGTTTACGTGGCGTGGGAAGTGGCGTCCGACACCGCCTCCAGTACGTGCTCCGTCTCGACCCGGTCCTTGGCCCTGCGGCGGTCCTCCAGGACGGCCGTCCAGGCGTTGCGGCGCGCCGTGCGCTGGCCGCCGCTCAGGAGCAGGGACTCCACGGCGCGCAGCGCGGTGGAGACGGAGGGCAGTGTGTACGGCAGGGCCACGGAGGCGCGGGTGGGTGTGGCTGCCGTCATCGCCTCGGTGACGGTGGTGGGTCGTACCGGCGCGACCTGCATGATGGCGGTCCCCTCAGGAGCGATGAAGGCAGACAGGCGACCGAACGCGTAGGCGAACGGCTGAGCGGGTGGGGTGGACGTCTGTTCGCGGAGTGTGCGTCCAGCGTCACTCATTGGTGTTACCAGGGCGTGACCGACCGGTCAAACGCGGATGAAACCTCGGCAAGAGGGAAGAGCGCGGGCCTCGAACGGCCGCGCGGCCCGTACCCCGCCTCCGACCTGCGAGGAGCGTACGGACCGCGAACCGCCGGGCGCTACCGGCAAGTAGTCACTTGTGCGCCGATTCACACGGCCTGGGCGGCGACCGCCGCGTCACGCCGCTCGTTCGCCTGCTGGTACAGCCGGCCCGCGCGGTACGAGGAACGCACCAGCGGGCCCGACATGACCCCGGAGTAGCCGATGGCGTCGGCCTCGTCCTTCAGCTCCACGAACTCCTGCGGCTTCACCCAGCGTTCGACCGGGTGGTGGCGCGCGGAGGGCCGCAGGTACTGCGTGATCGTGATCAGTTCGCAGCCCGCGTCATGGAGCTGCCGCAGCGCCTCGCTGACCTCTTCGCGGGTCTCGCCCATGCCGAGGATCAGATTGGACTTGGTGATCAGCCCCGCCTCACGGGCCCGGGTGATCACTTCGAGGGAGCGCTCGTAACGGAAGCCGGGGCGGATCCGCTTGAAGATCCGCGGCACCGTCTCGACGTTGTGCGCCAGCACCTCGGGGCGCGAGGAGAAGACCTCGGCGAGCTGCTCGGGCACGGCGTTGAAGTCCGGGATGAGCAGCTCGACCTTGGTGTGGCCGGTCTCGCGGTCCGCGGTGAGCGTGTGGATCTGGCGTACGGTCTCCGCGTACAGCCAGGCGCCGCCGTCCTCCAGGTCGTCGCGGGCGACGCCGGTGATGGTGGCGTAGTTCAGGTCCATCGTGACGACGGACTCGCCCACGCGCCGCGGCTCGTCGCGGTCCAGCGGCTCCGGCTTGCCCGTGTCGATCAGGCAGAAGTCACACCGCCGCGTGCACTGCTCGCCACCGATGAGGAAGGTGGCCTCGCGGTCCTCCCAGCATTCGAAGATGTTCGGACAGCCGGCCTCCTGGCAGACCGTGTGCAGACCCTCGCTCTTCACGAGCTTCTGCAACTGTTGGTACTCGGGGCCCATTTTCGCCCGGGTCTTGATCCACTCGGGCTTGCGCTCGATGGGGGTCTGGCTGTTCCGGACCTCCAGGCGCAGCATCTTGCGTCCGTCGGGTGCGACAGCGGACACGTCCGGCACCTCTCTCTGCTGGCGCGGCATTCGATTCTTCGGCGAACACCAGGTTACGCCCGTTATTTGCGTGGTCTTCACTCTGCGCAACCCCGGCGTGGAGGGGTGCATTCCCCCGTACGGCCGAGGCCCTGCGGGGGAGGTGTGTGTCAGGCGCTCGCCTTCACTGCCCCGACGGCCGGCGCGGTCTCCCGTACGGGCTCACCCGCGGCCTCCCGGACGGCGCCCTCCGGGGCCTCCCGTACGGGCGCGGGCTCGATCACCCGGGGGGCCGGCTCGGCGCCCTCCAGGATGTCCCGCAGGTGTTTCTCCACCACGGGGACGACCTCCGCGACCGTGATCCCGCGGCCCAGTTCGTACGAGAGCGACGTCACGCCCGCGTCCCTGATCCCGCACGGCACGATCCGGTCGAACCAGGTGTTGTCCGGGTTCACGTTGAACGAGAAGCCGTGCATGGTCACGCCCTTGGCGACCCGGATCCCGATCGCCGCCAGCTTGCGGTCCTCGCGGCGCTGGCCCGCGTTGGACGGGGCGTACTCCGGACCGTTGAGCCGCGGGTCGAACTCCTCGTCCGTCAGCCGGGGATCGGCCCCCGCGCCCGTCCCCGGCGCGAGGTCCAGCGACAGCCCGCCGAGCGCGGGGCCGTCCAGCGGGGCGCGCTCCGCGACCGGGTCGCCGAGCACCCACACCCCGCTGCGTCCCTCGACCCGGCTGGTCTCCAGGCCGAACTCGGCGGCGGTACGGATCAGCGCGTCCTCCAGGCGGCGCACATGCGCGACGACGTCCACGGGACGCGGCAGCTTCAGGATCGGGTAGCCCACGAGCTGCCCCGGGCCGTGCCAGGTGATCTTCCCGCCGCGGTCCACGTCGACGACGGGGGTGCCGTCGAGCGGGCGCTCGCTGTCCGCCGTGCGCCGCCCGGCCGTGTAGACCGGGGGGTGCTCCAGCAGCAGACAGGTGTCGGGGACCTCGTCCGCGAACCGGGCCGCGTGGACCCTGCGCTGCTCCTGCCACGCCTCCTGGTACTCGACGGCTTCCGCGCCGAACCCGAGATGGACGTACCGCAGCTCACTCACGGCAGAGCCTCCTTACCACCGGCCGAGAAACCTTCGTCCTGCACGCATAGCGCCCCTGCCACTGTACGGCGGCCCCCGGGGCGACGACCGCGCAGGTGTACGGGGGTCGGGGCGGCCGTCCGACGTCCGCTCCATCGCTCCGCCCCACGTCAGCAGCGCAAACGATCCTCACACGATCGGATGAATGTGGGGCGAACGAGGCAGTGAGACCGGTCACGGCTACTACATTCGCGCCGTTCCATAGGGCTGCTCCCCGGGCCCGGAAGGCAGGAGACCGTACAGCACATGTCGGAACGACCTCCGCAGCGCACCCCCAACCGCCAGCTCGCCGCCCTCATCGCCGAAGCCGGGTTCTCCCACGCGGGTCTCGCCCGCCGGGTGGACCAGCTCGGCCTGGAGCACGGCCTCGATCTGCGGTACGACAAGACGTCGGTGACCCGCTGGCTGCGCGGGCAGCAGCCGCGCGGCACCACGCCCGCACTCATCGCCGAGGTCTTCACCCGCCGGCTCGGGCGCCGGCTCTCCGCGCAGGATCTGGGGCTGGACGCCTGTGCCCCGGTCTACGCGGGCCTCGAATTCGCCTCGACACCCGAGGAAGCCGTCGACATCGTCGGCGGACTGTGGCGCAAGGACTCCGGCAGCCACAACGAACTGCGCAAGATCGCGTTCACCCCGGCGGGTCTGGTCGTCCCCAGCCGCGACTGGCTGATCGGCCGCGCCGACGAGCGGGTGGCCCACCCGCTGCTCGCCGCCGCGGGCTCCGCCGGTACGGCCGGGAACGGACCCGCCGCCGGGGCCACCGCCGCCGCGGGACCCGCCGGCCTCGCCGGATCCACCGCCGCGGGACCCGCCGGGCCCGGCACCTCCGTCGGCGCCGCTCCCGGCCGTATCTCCGGCCCCGTACCGCAGCGCCCCGGCCGCGGCCCGGGAGCCGCCCGGGTGCCCGCCCAGGCCCAGGCGCACCACACCCCGGCGCAGGGCAGACCCATGGCCTCCGGCGCCTCTCTCGCCCCCGCGCCGTCCCCGGCCGCACGGCTCTCCCCGGCCCCGGCGGCCACCGTCCCCCGCCCGCGCACCGAACGCGCCGTCGGCCAGCGCGTCACCGCCGGCGACATCGAGGCGCTGCGCTCCGTCGGCGACCTCTTCCGCACCCTCGACCACGCCTACGGCGGCGGCCACGCCCGACAGGCCCTCGTGCGCTACCTGGAGCACGAGGCCGAACCGATGCTGCGCGGCCTGTACGGCGAGTCCACCGGGCGCAGACTCTTCGCCGCCGCGGCCGATCTGACCCGGCTGGCGGGCTGGACCTCGTACGACATCGCCGCGCACGGCCTCGCCCAGCGCTACTTCGTGCAGGCGCTGCGGCTCTCCCAGGCGGCCGGGGACCGGGTGTACGGCTCGTACGTCCTGGTCACGATGAGCCGCCAGGCCGTCTACCTCGGCCACGGCCGCGAGGCCGTCCAGCTCGCCCGCGTCGCCCAGCAGGGCGTCGGCGCCGCCGCGCCCCCGGTGGTCCAGGCACTGCTGCACTCCGCCGAGGCACGCGGGCACGGCGTACTCGCGGAGGCGCGGGCGTGCACCGCCTCGCTCGTACGGGCCGAACGCGCCCTGGACGCGGCGCGCCCCGGCGACGAGACACCGCGGTGGGCGCGCTTCTTCGACGAGGCGCAGTTCGCGGACGAACTGGCCCACTGCCACCGCGATCTCCAGCAGTACCGCCTCTCCGTCCAGTACGCCGAGCGCTCGCTCCAGCTACGCGCCCCCGAGTACGCCCGCAGCCGGCTCTTCTGCCGCGTCGTGCTCGCCTGTGGACGTCTGGGCCTCGGCGAGCTGGACCAGGCGTGCCTGCTCGGCGCGGAGGCCGCCCAGCAGGCCGCGGAGATGCGGTCGGCGCGGGCGATGGAGTACGTACGGGACTTCGAGCGGCGGCTGGAGCCCTACCGGGACGCCGTGGCCGTACGGAACTACCGCGACCGGGTGGCCGCCATCGGCTGAGCCGCCGCGCGGCGGCGTGGTGAGCCGGTCCCGTCCGGGGAAGGTGGACGCCCGGACGGGACCGGAGCCGTACCCGCGGCCCGTGGCGACGGACGTCGGGCGTCAGGCGACCGCGGGCATCGGCGCCGTCTCATACGCCGGGCGTACGCCCAGATCGCGCAGGATCGCGTGCGCCGCGCGACGGCCCGAGAAGAGCGCCCCCTGCACGGTGTTGGTGTCCCGGTGGTCCCCGCACACGTACAGCCCCGACAGCACCCGCACCGGCCGGCGCAGATCGTGCGGCGGTGCCATCGCGGGCACGGCCTCCGGGTCGTGGTGGACGGCCAGCAGCTCCCAGTCGTCGGTCGGCGTCCCGTACAGGCGCGCGAGGTGCGCCCGGACCGAACGGTCCAGCTCGGCGGCGGGGGGAGGGGTGCCGAGCAGCGTCGACGAGATCAGCACCCGGCCCCGCGGCGCGCGCGACGGGTCCACCGCGCTCATCACGGCCGTGTGCGTGACGGGCCCCTCGCGGTCGGCGTCCAGCAGCAGCGCCGGTTCGGTCAGCGGGGGTTCGGGCGCCGTGTGGTGCACCACCGTCACGGCGTGGAACTCCGGTACCCGCAGCCCCGGCAGCAGTTCGGCCGCCGCCCTGGCGCCCGTCGCCAGGACGAGCGACCGACAGGCGATCTCGCCGTGCTCCTTGGTCGTCACGCAGTTGATCGAGGTGTCCGTGACACAGACGTCCGTACGGACGGTGCCCTCCGGCAGCGTCCGCGCCAGCAGTTCGGGCAGCGTGGCGGAGCCGCCCGCCGGGACGAAGAGCCGGCCCCGCGCGAACGCCCGCAGCGCGAGATCGGCGCACCGGCTCGACGTGCCCAGCTCCGGGTCGCAGAGCAGCGCGGTGAGCAGCGGCCGGATGAAGCCGTTGACCGTACGGGCGGGCAGCCCGCGCACCGCCAGCGCCTCCGCCGCGGTCCGTTCGGGGCGCGCCAGCAGCCGGGCCGTCGGCGTGGCCGCGAGGCGGCCCAGGGAGGCGCTGAGGCGCGCCTGGTCGACCGCGCCGCCCAGCGGCGGCCGGGGGGCGCTCGCCAGGGCGCGCGCAACGGTGAGTGCGCTCCGCGCGCTCCCGACCGCACCGGTGCGGTAGTTCCTGCCGTCGCTGTGCACGAGCACGCCCGGCGAGAACATCCGGACGGCGGCGCCTTCGAGCCCCGGCGTACGGAGCAGATCGGGGTAGGCGGCGGTGAGCAGCCGTCCGCCGCGGTCGAGTCGGAAACCGTCGACGTCGTCCGTGGCCATCCGGCCGCCGACGTGGGGAGCGGCCTCCAGGACGCTGACCGTGACGCCCGCGCTGGTGAGATGGTGCGCGGCGGCCAGACCGGCCAGGCCGGCTCCGATGATGACGACGTCTGCGTGGTGCGCGGTGCCGAGTGCGGTGCTGAGCACGTGCCCCTCCCCGAGGTCAGCGCGGCTGGGTGGGGGCCCGATGCCCGCACCGGGCCCCCGGAACGCCCTGGAGGAGTGAGTCCTCCGAAGGGGCGTCGTCCCGTTCCCGGTTGAGCGTAGGGACGGATGGGCGCGGCGCGGACGCGCGCGGGCGGGGGCACCGATGCATGGGGGGTGCGTGGCGCCGCGCGGCGGGGCGGCGGAACGGAGCGGGAGGCTCCCCGGCGGCCCGGCCGGTGCGGGGGCGCGGCGCACCCGCCCACGGGGGCCGTGCCCCGCGCACCGGTACGGGAAGCCTCCCCGGCCCTCTCCCGACCCCCGGCCGACGCCCCGGCGCCACCGGGGGGCCGCCCCCCGGCCGCTCCCCGTGCGCTCCCGGGCCCGCCGTCGCCGTACCGCCGCATCGCCGTGCCCTTGCACCGCTGTACCGCCGTATCGCCGTGCCGCTGCACCGCTGTACCGCCGCACCGGGCGCGCCCGCCCCGCCGCCCGGGGCCCGTACGCCGCCAGGGTGGTTACGCCGCCGCCCGTACCGCCTCGTCGATCGTCGGGAACGCGAAGGTGAAGCCCGACTCCAGCAGCCGGGACGGGACCACCCGCTGGCTGCCCACGATGTCCTCCGCCAGATCGCCCACCACCAGCCGCAGCGCCGCGGCCGGGACCGGGAACGGGGTCGGGCGGTGCAGGACGCGGCCCATCGCCGCCGTCACCTCGCGGTTGGTGACGGGCTCCGGGGCCGTCAGGTTGACCGGGCCCTCCAGTCCGTCCGTGTCGATGAGATGCCGCAGCGCCGCCACCTCGTCGTGCAGCGAGATGAAGCTCCAGTACTGGTCGCCCGAGCCGAGCCGGCCGCCCAGACCCGCGCGGAAGAGCGGGAACAGCCGCCCCCACGCTCCGCCCTTGCGCGCGACCACCAGACCGGTGCGGGGGAAGACCGTACGGATACCCGCCTCCTCGGCGGGCAGCGCCGCCTCCTCCCACTCCACGCAGAGCGACGGCAGGAAGCCGTCCCCGGGCGGGGCGCTCTCGTCCACCTCGCGGTCGCCCGTGTAGCCGTAGAACCCGATGGCCGACCCGGAGACCAGCACCCGGGGCGGGGAGTCGAGCGAGGCCAGGGCCTCGGCGAGGGTGGCCGTACCGAGGACCCGGCTGTCCCGGATCTCCCGCTTGTACGCGTCGCTCCAGCGCCGGCCCCCGATCCCCGCCCCGGCGAGATGGACGACGGCGTCGCAGCCGTTGAGCTTGCCCGCGTCGATCGTCTGCCGTACCGGGTCCCACTCGATCTCGTCGGCCGCGCGCGCCGCGTGCCGGACCAGCCGCGTCACCTCGTGCCCGTCCGTGCGCAGGGAGCTGACCAGAGCCGTGCCGATGAGCCCGGTGGAACCGGTGACCGCGATTTTCATGCGCCCATCCTGCCCCCGGAACCTCCCGTGGCACAGTTACGCCATGGTGGAACCCCGGATACGCCCCGCCGTACGGGCGGACGACGCGGCCCTCGGCGCGCTCGACCGGGCGACCTGGTCGCCCCTGCACGCCGTCACGCCGAGGCCGAGCCCGCCGTACGGGCCGTTCTTCGACACCCAGCACCGCCCGGAGGACTTCCTGGTCGCCGAGTTCGACGGCGGCGCCGGAAGCCGTGGTGCCGGAAGCGGCGGTGCCGGAAGCGGCGGTGCCGGGAGCGGCGCCGGCGAGGATCCCGTCGCCGGGTACATCCGTGTCGTCCGCCCCACCCCCCTCGCCAGCAACGCGCACGTCCGGCAGATACAGGGCCTCGCCGTCCACCCCTGGGCGCGCCGCCGGGGCGTGGCGCGCGCCCTGCTGCGCGCGGGCGCGCTGCACGCCCGCAACCAGGGCGCGCGCCGGCTGACCCTGCGGGTCCTCGGGCACAACACGGCGGCGCGGGCGCTGTACGAGGCCGAGGGGTACCGCGTCGAGGGGATTCTGCCGGGGGAGTTCCACCTCGACGGGGTGTACGTCGACGACGTGCTGATGGGGCTCCCCCTGGAGTGAGCGCCCAGCGCCGCCGGGGCCGCCGGGGACCGTCCCGGCTCACTCGCCCCCGAAGCGCTCCGTCAGCCGGGGGAACCGCTCCGCCAGCGCCGCGTCGTCCTCGAAGTCCAGCGGCGTGCCCTCCGGCTCCGCGCGCTGCGCCGCGATCCCCAGGGCGGGCGCCACCACCCCCGTGAGCTGTTCGTACGCCTCGTCCGCCGCGTACCCCAGTTCCTCGCCGTCCCCGTCGACGGTCTGGTCGAACGTGTCCAGCAGGTCGGCCAGAGCGTCCGGATCGTGCAGCGCGCCCTCGAAGACCTCCCGGCCCTGCCCGATGAGCCAGCAGCGGAAGTAGTCGAAGGCGTCGTCGCTCGCGCCGTCGAGCAGGACGGCCGCCGCGCCCCACAGATCCCAGTGGTACGCGCGGTTGTAGCGCGACTCGAAGTGGCGCGCGAAGTCCAGCACGGAATCGGGATCGAGCGTCAGCAGCCGCTCGACCAGCAGGTCCGCATGGTCCTCGGGGTCGCCGTCGGCGGCCTCGCGGGTGCTGTCGACGATCTCCCAGAACTCCGTCTCGTCCATCACGGGTCAAGCATCGTGCCTGAGGGGAGGCGGCGCACGCGGAGCCGGGAGTCGCAGGGAACTCTGTGACCTGTGGGGCGTGCGCGGCCCCCGAACCCCGCGCTCCGCCCCGTACAGACCGACCGCACAGGTCAGCCGCACAGGTCAGCCGCACAGGTCAGCCGTACAGGTCCCGCATCCGTGCCGCCGCCTCCGCGAACCGGCGCCTCAGCGTCTCCGGCCCCAGGACCTCCGCGTCCGGGCCCAGCGTCAGCAGCTGCTCGTACGCGACCTCCTCCGACTCCACCGGCAGCGTGAGCGTGATCCTGCCCTGCTCGTCCGCCGGGGGCGCCGCCTCGATCGCCGCTCCCGCCGCCGCGCGGTCCACCACGTACGGCAGTCTGCGGGCGCCCTCGGGCGAGAGGCGCACCTCGATCTCCCTGCGCAGCAGGGAGCGCGTGAACTCCGCCGCGCGCTCCTCCCAGAACGCCGGGAGATCGAACGAGTCCTCTCTGATGAAACGTTCCTGCGAGGGGTCCACCGCCGTGAACCGGTCGATCCGGTAGACCCGGTACGTGCCCTCCGTACCGGCGCACACGTACCAGACGCCCGCCTTCAGGACGAGACCGTACGGCGCCAGCTCCCGTTCCACCTCCTGGTCCTCGCGCCGGTAGCGCGCCGCGACCAGCCGGTCGTCCCAGACCGCCTCCGCGATCACCGGCAGCAGCTCCGGCGTCTGCGGCTCGTGGTACCAGCCGGGCGCGTCCAGGTGGAAGCGCTGCGCCGCCGTGTCCGGCGCGTCCCGCAGCGACGGCAGCAGCGCCGCCGAGACCTTCAGCCGGGCGGCCGAGGAGATGTCGTCCAGGCCCATCTCCCGCAGCGCCCCCGGCACCCCGGAGAGGAACAGCGCCTCCGCCTCGCCGCGCGCCAGCCCGGTCAGCCGGGTGCGGTAGCCGCCGACCAGCCGGTAGCCGCCGGATCTGCCCCGGTTCGCGTACACCGGGATCCCGGCCTCGGAGAGGGCCTGGGCGTCCCGGGTGATCGTGCGCTCGGACACCTCCAGTTCGCGGGCCAGTTCGCCCGCGGTCATGGAGGGTCTGGACTGGAGGAGAAGGACCATCTTGATCAGGCGGGCAGCACGCATACGTCCATGATGCAGGGAGCCCCTGCCACTCAGTGACAGGGGCTCCCCGACCTGCTATAGGGGCTGTGGATCCACCGGGGCCGCGAACGGTCCGGCCGTCAGAGACCGTAGCGCTCGCGCGCCTCCGCGATCAGCGCCGGCTTGACCTCGCCGCGCCGCGCGAGCTGCGCCAGCGCCGCGACCACGACCGAGCGCGCGTCCACGCCGAAGTGACGGCGCGCCGCCTCCCGCGTGTCCGACAGCCCGAAGCCGTCCGTGCCCAGCGAGCTGTAGTCCTGCTCCACCCACTGGCTGATCTGGTCCGGCACCTGCCGCATCCAGTCGCTGACCGCGAGCACGGGGCCCGGCGCGCCTTCGAGCGCGCGGGTCACGTACGGCACCTTCTCCTCGCCGCGCAGCAGGGCCTCGTCGGCCTCCATCGCGTCCCTGCGCAGCTCGGACCAGGACGTGGCGGACCAGACGTCGGCCGTCACCCCCCAGTCGGCGGCGAGCAGTTCCTGCGCCTCCAGGACCCAGTGGATCGCCGTACCGGACGCCAGGAGCTGGATCGCCGGGGCGTCGGACGCCGCCGGGGTGCCCTCCTTGAAGCGGTACAGGCCCTTGATGATGCCCTCCTCGACGCCGTCCGGCATCGCGGGCTGGGGCATCGGCTCGTTGTAGACCGTCAGGTAGTAGAAGACGTCCTGGTCCTCGCCGGGTACGGGCTCGCCGTACATCCGTCGCAGACCCTCCTTGACGATCACCGCGATCTCGTACGCGAACGCCGGGTCGTAGTTGAGCGAGGCCGGGTTGGTGGCCGCGATGAGGTGCGAGTGGCCGTCGGCGTGCTGGAGGCCCTCACCCGTCAGGGTCGTGCGGCCCGCGGTGGCGCCGACGATGAACCCCTTGCCCATCTGGTCGGCGAGCTGCCACATCTGGTCGCCGGTGCGCTGCCAGCCGAACATCGAGTAGAAGATGTAGAACGGGATCATCGTCTCGCCGTGCGTCGCGTACGACGTGGCGGCGGCGATGAAGTCCGCCATCGAACCGGCCTCGGTGATCCCCTCGTTGAGGATCTGGCCGTCCTTGGCTTCCTTGTAGTACATGATCTGGTCGCGGTCGACCGGGTCGTACGTCTGGCCCAGCGGAGAGTAGATGCCGGCCGACGGGAACAGCGCCTCCATGCCGAAGGTGCGCGCCTCGTCGGGGACGATCGGGACCCAGCGCTTGCCGGTCTCCTTGTCCCGCATCAGGTCCTTCATCAGCCGGACGAACGCCATCGTCGTCGCCACGGACTGCTTGCCCGAGCCCTTGGTGACGGCCTGGAACGGCTTCTCGGACGGCTGGGGCAGCGCGACCGCGTGCAGCCGGCGGGCCGGGGCGGGGCCGCCGAGCGCCGCGCGCCGCTCCTGGAGGTAGCGCACCTCGGGGGAGTCCGCGCCGGGGTGGCCGTAGGGCACCAGGCTCTCGTCGAGCTTCGCGTCCGGGATGGGCAGCTCCAGCAGGTCGCGCATGGTGCGGAACTGCTCGCCCGAGAGCTTCTTCATCTGGTGGTTGGCGTTGCGCGACTCGAAGCCGGCGCCGAGCGTGTAGCCCTTCACCGTCTGCGCGAGGATCACGGTCGGCGCGCCCTCGTGGGACAGCGCCGCACGGTAGGCCGCGTACACCTTGCGGGCCTCGTGGCCACCGCGCGAGGTGAAGAAACACTCGGCGATCTTCGCGTCGGAGAGCAGCTTCGCCAGCTCGACGAGGGCCGGCTCGGCGCCGAAGAAGTGCTCGCGGATGTAGGCGACGTCCCGCGTGGCGTACGTCTGGAACTGGGCGTCCGGCACCTGGCGCAGCCGGCGTACCAGCGCGCCCGTGGTGTCCAGCGCGAAGACCTCGTCCCAGGCGGAGCCCCAGAGCGTCTTGACGACGTTCCAGCCGGCGCCGCGGAACTGCGCCTCCAGCTCCTGCACGACCCGGAAGTTGGCGCGGACCGGGCCGTCGAGGCGCTGGAGGTTGCAGTTGATGACGAAGGTCAGGTTGTCCAGACGCTCGCGGGCCGCGAGGGCGAGGGCCGCCGTCGACTCGGGCTCGTCCATCTCGCCGTCGCCGAGGAACGCCCAGACGTGCGAGGCGGACGTGTCCTTGATGGAGCGGTTGGTCAGATAGCGGTTGAACCGCGCCTGGTAGATCGCGGAGAGCGGGCCCAGCCCCATGGAGACGGTGGGGAACTCCCACAGCCACGGCAGCCGCCGCGGGTGGGGGTAGGAGGGCAGGCCCTGGCCGCCGGACTCCTGGCGGAAGTGGTCCAGGTCCGTCTCGGTCAGCCGGCCGTCGAGGAAGGCGCGGGCGTAGATGCCGGGGGAGGCGTGGCCCTGGATGTAGAGCTGGTCGCCGGAGCCGTCCCCCTCCTTGCCGCGGAAGAAGTGGTTGAAGCCCGTCTCGTACAGCCAGGCCGCGGACGCGAAGGTGGCGATGTGGCCGCCGACGCCGTAACGGGCGCCGCGGGTGACCATCGCCGCCGCGTTCCAGCGGTTCCAGGCGGTGATCCTGGACTCCATCTCCAGATCGCCGTCGAACGCGGGCTCGGCGGCGGTCGGGATGGTGTTCACATAGTCGCTCTCCAGCAGCTCGGGCACCGGGACCCCGGCGGTTCCCGCGTGCTGGAGGGTGCGCCGCATCAGGTACGCGGCGCGGTGCGGGCCCGCGTGTTCGGTGACGGCGTCGAGGGAGGCCGCCCATTCGGCGGTCTCCTCGGTGTCACGGTCCGGGAGCTGGTCCAGCTCGCTCGGAAGCTTGCCTACGGGGTCGGGCATCATCGCCGCCTTCCGGACAGGAGGGGGGTGGAGAAGTGGTCATGTCTGGCAGGACAGGACGCTGGGCTGGGTGCAGCCCGTCGTCGACTGTAAAACGCTGATCGATGATCGATCAAAGGGTTGAACGGCAAAACTTCTCGATCTCAAGAAATTGGCATCCCGTGCCGCGTGAAAGGGCACGGAGTGACGGACGGTAATTCATGACAGATAGGGAGCGATCAGGCACGCGGCGCGCATCCGAGCACATGGTCCTTCACCAGTGAACCGATGCCCGGGTCCCGTCTGCGGAACGCTTCGACCAGCTCCTGGTGCTCCTCGGCGTACGACTTCTGCACGGTGCCGAGCCAGCGGATCGACAGCGCGGTGAAGACCTCGATGCCGAGCCCTTCCCAGGTGTGCAGCAGCACTCCGTTACCGGCGGCCCGCACCAGCTCCCGGTGGAACCCCACCGTGTGCCGTACCTGCGCGGTCCCGTCGGCCGTACGGTCCGCCGCGTACAGGGCCGTCACATGCGGCTCCAGCGCGGAACAGTCCGCGGCCAGCCGCTCGGCGGCCAGTTCCGCGGCGATCTGCTCCAGACCGGCCCGTACGGGATAGCTCTCCTCCAGGTCGGCCGCGGTCAGGTTCCTGACGCGTACGCCCTTGTTCGGCGCCGACTCGATCAGCCGCAGCGACTCCAGCTCGCGCAGCGCCTCCCGTACGGGGGTCTGGCTGACCTGGAGCTCCGTCGCGATCCGGCGCTCGACGATCCGCTCGCCCGGCTTCCAGCGACCGCTGACGATCCCCTCCACGATGTGCTCGCGGATCTGTTCGCGCAGCGAGTGGACGACGGGCGGACTCATGAAGGGCTCCTCGGGCCGGACCGGACGTTGTCCTGGACAATACGGCGCCCCCGCCCGGAGAACAGTCTCCGGACGGGGGCTGTGCCTGGTACGGCTCTCTGGTACGGCCCGGGTCAGAGACCCAGCTCCACCTCGAACTCGCCCGCTTCGAGGATCGCCTTGACCGCCGTCAGGTAGCGGGCGGCGTCGGCGCCGTCCACCAGACGGTGGTCGTAGGAGAGCGCGACGTACGTCATGTCGCGCACCGCGATGGTCTCGCCGAGGTCCGGGTGGTTGATGACCACCGGGCGCTTGACGGTGGCGCCGATGCCCAGGATGGCGACCTGGTTCGGCGGCACGATGATCGTGTCGAAGAGCGCACCGCGCGAACCGGTGTTGCTGATGGTGAAGGTCGCGCCCGCGAGGTCGTCCGGGGTGATCTTGCTCGCCCGGACGGCCGCCGCCAGCTCCGCGGTCTTCTTGGAGATACCGGCGATGTTCAGGTCGCCCGCACCCTTGATGACCGGGGTCATCAGACCCTTCTCGGAGTCCACCGCGATCCCGATGTTCTCCGAGTCGAAGTACGTGATGGTGCCTTCGTCCTCGTTGATCCGGGCGTTGATGACCGGGTGGGCCTTCAGCGCCTGGGCCGCCGCCTTGACGAAGAACGGCATCGGGGACAGCTTCACGCCCTCGCGGGCGGCGAAGGAGTCCTTCGCCTGCGCGCGCAGCCGCATCAGCTTGGTGATGTCCACCTCGACCACCGAGGTGAGCTGGGCCTGCGTGTGCAGCGCCTTCATCATGTTGTCGCCGATGACCTTGCGCATGCGGGTCATCTTGACGGTCTGACCGCGCAGCGGGGACGCCTCCAGCTTCGGCGCCTTGGACGCCGCGGGGGCGGCGGCCGGGGCCGGGGCGGGCGCGGCGGCGGCGGCCTTGGCGGCCTCCGCGGCGGCGAGGACGTCCTGCTTACGGATCCGGCCGCCGACGCCGGTGCCCTTGACGGACGACAGGTCGACCGCGTTCTCCGAGGCCAGCTTGCGGACCAGCGGCGTGACGTACGCGCCGTCGTCGCCCGCGGGGGCGGCCGGGGCGGCGGGCGCCGGGGTGACAGGCGCCGGAGCGGCCGGAGCCGGAGCGGCGGCCTGAGCCGGGGCCGGGG
>NZ_JBHZDA010000038.1:57090-60565 GCF_042755665.1 Streptomyces sp. NPDC059142 | reverse complement strand
GCTCGGGGCGACGGGCGTCCGGCGTCGGCCGGGGCGGTTCAGTGGACGCGGTCCTCCGTCCGCCGGCGCGCGGTCCGGAGCGCTCCGGCCAGACCGGCCACCACGAGCGCTGCGCCCGCGGCGAGTTCGCCGGTGCCGACGCCCCCCACGCTGCCGCCCAGACCGCCCCGTACCCCGGAGGGGGTGACCGAGGTGGTGGAAACGGTCGGCGCACGGGTCGGGGTGGCGGCCGCGGCCGCGACGGTGAGGTTGGTACGGCCGGTCGTCCCATTGCAACTGAACGACACCTGGTACACCGCGCCCCGCTTCGCGTCCCAGTCCACGGTGGCCGCGGTCGTACGGCCCGAGGGGATCGTCACGGTGTCGAAGACCGCCGAGGAAGCGGTCGCGGAGGTCGCGCAGTTGGTGACGCCGAGCGTCACCCGCCCGCCCGGGGCGACCGTGGAGGGGGTGACGGTGAATCCGAACGGCGTGTTGCCGCCGTGCACCACCGCCCCCGCGGGGGGCGCCGTCAGGGCGAGTGCGGCCACTCCCAGCAGAGCGGTGGTCGCGGCACGTATCGCGCGCATGATGAGCCTCCGGGTCCCCGAGGAGCAGCGGTGGAACCTTTTTCCACAGAAGACCGGTGCCTGCGCCTCGATGCCGGAAACGCTAGGAGCGCCCTACCACAGCCGCGATCGCTGACGGGCGAATGGGGCACGGCGGTCCCCCGTGCGGCGGACAGCCGTGCCCCGTTCGCCGTCGGTCAGCCGCCGATCTGCGGGAACAGGTCGAGGAACGGTGCCGTGGTCGCGCCGATGCCGCGTCCGTACGGGGCGTCGAAGTCCCAGATGAGGAAGAGCAGGAAGGCGATCAGCACACTGAACAGCCCCGCCAGCAGCAGTTCGCGGAACGAGCGCCGGATCCGGAGGACGAAGATCATCCCCACGGTGACCGCCGCGCCGATGATGAGGCCGAACCAGACCACCCCCGGCATCGTGTCCCCCGCGTTCTGACCCCGGGCGCCCCGGGCGTCGTCGGCGGCGGCCACCTGGTCGACCAGCGGCTGGTACGCCTGGCCCTCCAGATCGGTGCGGGGCGCGTACTGCGAGACATCGGTGCGCAGCTTGTCGAAGAGCTGGGTGCCCTTCGCGCTGAGCGCCTCGTGCCGGGACATGTGCGGCCACTCGGTGTGCACGACGTACGAGACGTACGCGTCCACGTCGCCGCGGATCTGCTCCCGCACCTCGGTGGGGTAGACCTGGACGCGCTGGCGGATCTCGTGGAGCGCCTGCGCCTCCTGGCGCACCGACTCCTGGGCGGCGCCCCTGGCCTCCCAGACGCCGGCGATCGCCAGGCCGAGGACGATCGCGTAGACCACCCCGATCATCATCGTCATGTAGTCCATGACACCGGGGATCTCGGCGGGGGCGTCGTCGTCCTCGGTGACGCCCCGGTTGTTGAAGATGACGATGGTCAGGACGACCGCGCAGGCGGCGGCCATCGCGATGCCCAGGACGAGCCAGTCCGACATGGGGGACCTCCGTGGATCAGCGGGAACGGGGGCGGGAGCGGGGACGCAGCACGGCCGCGGCGAGTACGGCGGGGGCCGTGATCAGAAGCATCCGCAGGACGGGGGAGGTGGAGCCGGGCGGCTTTTGACGGGTCGCCGGGCGGTAGGCGGGCAGGGCCACGGCGGGCGGCGACGGTGCGGCGGACGGGGTCGGGCTCGGGGTGGGGGAGGGGGTGGGCGGCGGCGGTGCGGGACGGGGCGGTGCGGGTGTGACGGCCACCGGACGGGGCCGGGGCGTCGCGACGGGCGGCGGTGCCGGTGCCGCGCGGGGCGGTCGAGGGGCGGGCCGGACGACGGGCGGCGGCTCCGGCGTGACCACCACGGGCGGTGGCGGTGGCGTCGGCCGTGGTGGCGGTGGAGGTGGAGGCGGTGGTGGAGGTGGTGGTGGTGGCGGTGGCGGTGGTGGAGGAGGCGGTGGCGGCTTCGGTGGTGGTTCGGGCGGTGGGGGAGGCGTCGGGGTCGGCCGGCAGCCGCCGCTGCCCGCCACGGCCACCGCCTCCCCCGTGGAGCCCGTACCGGTCGAGGCGTGGGCGCAACTGTCCGCCGCGGCGGGCGCCGGGGCGGCGGCCGACAGCGAGATGAGTGCGGCGGCTGTGAGCAGCCGTCCGACGAGCGATCCATGCACGGGCAGGAGCTTGGTCACCACCGGGCCCCGGCACGCCGGAAGTCGCTCGGATTCCCCCTGATAGGGGGTATTCGTCACCGACGAGAACACGCCGCGAAGTTTTTTCCGGCCGCGTTGAACGGGATGCCGCCTCCGTTCCGTACTTAGGACCATGAGCAGCGCATCCCAGCGCCTCAACCGGCCCATGGATATCAGGAGTTGACATGAACACCTGGCGGAACGCCTCGCTCGCGGTCACCGCGGCGGCCGTACTGGCCCTGACGACGGCGTGCGGTCAGGACCCGGGCACCAACACCAACGGACAGTCCGTCGGCGCCGCGAACCCCGCCGGTGCCGCCGACAGCGGATACGGCTCCGACACCGGTGCCGGGGCGGGGGCCGGTGCCGCCGGGGCCGGTACGGCGGCGGCGGCCAAGCCCGCGGGGCAACTCGCCGTGTGGGACAGCAAGAAGCTCGGCAAGGTCCTCACCGACAGCGAGGGCTTCACCCTCTACCGCTTCGACAAGGACACGCCGGCCCCGCCGAAGTCCAACTGCGAGGGCGACTGCGCCGCGACGTGGCCCGTCGTGACCGCCGGTGACGCCAAGGCCGCGGCCGGCACCGAGGCCTCCCTGCTCGGCGAGATCACCCGGGCCGACGGCACCAAGCAGCTCACCGTCGACGGCTGGCCCATGTACCGGTACGCCAAGGACACCAGCGTCGGCGACGCCAAGGGCCAGGGTGTGGGCGGCACCTGGTTCGCGTCCGCCCCCGACGGCAAGAAGGCGTCCCCGACGGCCGCCGGCGGCGGCGCGGGCGAGGGGTCCTCGGGCGATCTGGCGGGCCTCTCGGTCCGCAAGGACCCGAAGCTCGGCGACGTCGTGGTCGACGCGCGCGGCATGACGGTCTACCGCTTCAAGAAGGACTCGGCCTGGCCGATGAAGACCGCCTGCACCGGCGCCTGCCTCGACAAGTGGCCGGTTGTCGCCCCCGTCTCCAAGAACGACGTCGACGGCGTCACCACCAAGGGCTTCGTCACCTTCGACCGGCCCGACGGAATCAAGCAGCAGACCCTCAACTGCTCACCCATCTACACCTTCGCCGGGGACAAGAAGCCCGGTGACACCAATGGTCAGGGCGTCGGCGGCACCTGGTTCGCCGTCTCTCCCGACAACGAGCTGGTCGGAGCGTCCGAGTAGTCCCCACGCCGCGTCTCCGGCCCAACGGTCCCGGGCGGGGGGCGCCCGGGGCCGGCGGCGGGGCCGGCCCCCGCCCCCCCGCGGAGGGGGGAGACGCTAGCGAGACAGTGATGGATTTGT
>NZ_JBHZDA010000038.1:47024-57080 GCF_042755665.1 Streptomyces sp. NPDC059142 | reverse complement strand
TTTTACTACCCCAGTCGCGGTGGGGGCCGGGCGCGCGGGTCGGCCCCCCCCCGCGCCGGCCCCGGCCCCGGGCGCCGCCCGCGGCCGGGGGGGCGGCGCGCCCCACCACATGCACATGCCGACTGTATGTGACCAAGAACGGATCGCTAATTTCCGTTTGGGCTCGCTCTCTTGGCGGTCGATCAGTAGCCTCGGCTCGAACAACCGGCCGCTATCAGGCCGCACTCCGTGGCGACTTGTTGGAGACATCGATGGAGCGTCCCGCCTGGGCCCCGCAGGGCATCGACATTTCGGTGCCGAGCGTTTCCCGCATTTATGACTACTATCTGGGCGGTTCGCACAATTTCGAGGTGGACAGGGAAGCCGCGCGCCGGGCCATGGGGTTCATGCCGGGACTCCCGAAGATCATGAAAGCGAACCGCGCGTTCATGCGGCGCACCGTGGAATTCGCGTCCTCGGAAGGCATCGGCCAGTTCCTCGACATCGGCTCCGGCATTCCCGCCTTCGGCAATGTCCACGAAGTCGCCGCCGCGCTCGACCCGCAGGCCAAGGTCGTCTACGTCGACCACGACCCGGTCGCGGTCGCCCACAGCCGGGCCTTCCTCGAAGACACCCCCAACACCGCCGTGGTGAACGCCGATCTCCGCGAGCCGCGCAAGATCCTGCACAGCCAGGAGACGACCGGACTGCTCGACCTGGAACGCCCCGTCGCGGTGCTGTTCAACTTCGTCCTGCACTTCCTGCGGGACAAGGACCAGCCCTACCGGGCCGTGGCCGAACTGCGCGACGCGCTCGCCCCCGGCAGCCTCATCACCGTCACCCACGCCTCGTACGACGGCGTCCCGGTCCCCACGGAGGACACGGACGCCGCCGTCGCCGTCTACACGGAGACCCACAGCCCGCTGGTGATGCGCTCCCGCGAGCAGATAGCCCGTTTCTTCGACGGTTTCGAGATGGTCGAACCCGGCCTGGTGTCGATGCCCGACTGGCGCCCCGCCGACCCCGCCGACCAGGAGGATCCGTACGCCTACTCGGGGTTCGCCGGAGTGGGACGCAAGGCGTGAGGGTCCCGGAACAGGAGCCGGGCCCGGCGGACCCGGACGGCCTGGAGGACAGAGTCAGGCGGTTCGCGACGATCTGGAGCCGGGCGATCTTCCCGTCGGCCGCCACGTCGCTCACCCGCGCCGAGTTCGAGGAGTGCCTGCTGCCGCTGGCCCGCTCCCTGCGCGAGGCCCTGCACGCGCGCCCCTTCGACAGCTCGCCCGCCGGAGCCGCGGGCACCGCCCTGGTCGCCGCGCACTGCACCGACCCGGAGGCCCTGAGCCGCACGCTGGGCGTCATCGACGCGTACCTGGTCCTGTACTGCGGTACGGACGAACTGCCCGGGGAGGAGAGCCGCGCCCGGTGCGCCCGCCTCCAGCACGCCCTGGCCGCCGGGTACGCGCTGGCCCTGCGCGAGCGCACCCTCGCCGAGCAGGAGGCGCTCGCCCGCTCCGCGCTCGCGGCACGCAGCGACGCGGAGGACGCGCTCCACGCCACCCAGGCCCGCTTCCACGCGGTCTTCGAGGGCGCGGCCATCGGGATCGGCATCGCCGACCTCGACGGCAATGTCCTGGAGGTCAACGACACCCTCACCGCGATGTTCGGTGGGCTCGAACACCATGTGCGCAGCCGCAATGTGAGCGAGTGGGTCCACCCGGAGGACGGGCCCCATGTGTGGCGGCTCTACGACGAACTGGTGCGCGGCGAGCGTGAGCACTTCCGGGTCGAGAAGGCGTTCTACCGCAACGACGGCACCGTGCTCTGGACCAATCTGACGCTCTCGCTGCTCCGTGACCCCGAAGGCGCCCCGCAGTACCAGCTCGCGCTGATGGAGGACACCACCGAGCGGCGGCTGCTCAATCTGCGGCTGCGGTACGAGGCCACCCATGACGCGCTGACCGGACTGCCCAACCGGACGCTGTTCTTCGAGCGCCTGGAGAAGACGCTCGCGGCGGGCGACGACGCCCGCTTCGGCCTCTGCTACCTGGACCTCGACGGCTTCAAGGCGATCAACGACAGCCTCGGCCACTCCTCGGGCGACCGGCTGCTGGTCGAGGTCGCGGACCGGCTCCAGTCGTGCGCCACCGCGCCGGGCGAGATGGTGGCCAGGATCGGCGGCGACGAGTTCGTGGCCCTGACGACCAGGCCCGGCACCGAGAGCGAGGTGACCGATCTCGCCTCCCGGATCCTCGGCGCGCTGGCCGTCCCGATCCGGCTGGAGGGCCGGGAGTTCACCGTACGGGGCTCCATCGGCATCGTGGAGGGGGCGTCCGCCGGGCGGAGCCCCGCCGAGGTGCTGCGCAGCGCGGACATCACCATGTACCGGGCCAAGGCGGCGGGCGGCAACCGCTTCGAGCTGGCCGACCCGGAGGCCGACGCCCGCGCCATCACCCGGCACGGGCTGACCACGGCGCTGCCGGCGGCCCTGGAGCGCGGTGAGTTCTTCATCGAGTACCAGCCGCTGGTCCATCTCGACGACGGCACCGTGCACGGCGCGGAGGCGCTCGTGCGCTGGTCCCATCCGCAGCACGGGGTGCTCGGACCCGACCGGTTCATCCCGCTCGCCGAGCACACCGGGCTGATCGTGCCGCTCGGCCGCTGGGTGCTGGAACAGTCCGTACGGCAGGCCCGGTTCTGGCAGCAGGAGGTGCCGGAGGGCACGCTCGGCAGACCCCTGCGGATCAACGTGAACCTCTCGCCGACCCAGCTCCACCATCCCGGGCTCGTCGCCGACACCGTCGAGGTGCTGGAGCGGGTCGGGCTGCCACCGGGCGCGCTCTGCCTGGAGGTCACGGAGTCGGCGCTGATCGGGGCCGACGAGGACCTGCTCAAACCGCTGCGCCAGCTCGCCGAGATGGGCGTGGACATCGCGCTCGACGACTTCGGCACCGGCTACTCCAACCTCGCCAATCTGCGCAGGCTGCCGGTGAGCGTGCTCAAGCTGGATCGTTCCTTCACCCAGAGCATGCAGCAGCACCCGGCCGACCCGGTCGATCTGAAGATCGTCGAGGGGATCGTCTCCCTGGCGCACAGCCTGGAGCTGGCCGTGACCGTGGAGGGCGTGGAGACCGGGGCACAGGCGGACCATCTGCGGCGGCTGGGCTGCGACACGGCGCAGGGCTGGTACTACGCCAGGCCGGGGCCGCCCGAGCACCTGCACACGCTGTCGCTGGCGGACGCCGTCTGAACGGAGCGGCGGCCGTCCCGACCGGGCGGCCCCGCCGGTCCCGTCCGGACCCGGCCGCGACCGGTCCAGGACCCCGCCGCTCCGCCCGCGCCCCGTTCAGGCCCTCGCCGTACCGGCCGCGCCCTGCGTGGCCAGCAGCACCTTCTGGAGCTCCCGGGCGGCGCGCGGCGGGGCGACGTCGCTACGGTGCGCGAGCGCGATCGTACGGCTCAGCCCCGGCCTGGCCAGCGGTGCCACCCGCAGATCGCGCGCCCGCGCCGCCACCATGCTGGGTACCACCGCCATGCCGAGCCCGGCCCGTACGAAACCGAGCACGGCGTCCATCTCACCGCCCTCCACGGTGAACGACGGCTCGAACCCGGCGGACCGGCAGGCGGCCACGGTCAGCTCCCGCAGGTCGTAGCCGTGCCGGAACATCACCAGCGGCCGGCCCTCCAGATCGGCGATCCGCACCGGGCTCCCGGGAGCGGGCGCGCCGGGTGAGGAGACCACCACCAGGTCCTCGTGGAGCAGGTCGACCGTGGTCAGCGCGGGGGAGGCGGCCGGCAGCGGCATCACCACCAGCGCCAGATCGAGCGCGCCGCGGGCCAGCTCCCGTACGAGGTCGTGCGAACCGCTCTCCTCGATCAGCAGCTCGATACCGGGATGCAGATCGTGGAAGGCGCGCAGCACCTCGGGCAGCAGCCCCGTGCACAGACTCGGCGGCGCGCCCAGCCTGACCCGGCCGCGCCGGAGCTGCACCAGCTCCTGGACCTCGACCCGCGCGGTCTCCGTGTCGGCGAGGATCCGCCGGGCCAGTGGGAGCAGCGCCTCACCCGCGTCGGTCAGGGCGACATTGCCCCGGGCGCGGCTCAGCAGCTCGGCGCCCAGCTCCTTCTCCAGCGCCCTGATCTGCTGCGACAGCGAGGGCTGCGAGACATGGACGCGCTCGGCGGCGCGGGTGAAGTGGCGGGTCTCGGCGACGGCCACGAAGTAGACGAGCTGCTGGAACTGCATCCCCCCAGGATACGTCCACGATAGGCATGGCCTATGGAGTTCAGCCGGACCATGTCTTGGACCTCTCGGCCGCTGCGGCCTAGCGTCATGAACATGGCTCTGGCAACGCGGACGGACCCGGCGGACCCGACGGACAAACGGGCGTCCATGACCCGCACCCTGTGGAGATCGACGATCGGGAAGAAGACGGTCATGGCCGTGAGCGGCCTGATCATGCTCGGCTATCTCGTCGCCCACATGCTCGGCAATCTCAAGATCTTCTTCGGGGCCTCCGAGTTCAACGGGTACGCCCACTGGCTGCGCACCCTCGGCGAGCCCCTGCTGCACTACGAGTGGGCGCTGTGGCTCGTACGGATCGTCCTCGTCGCGGCCGTCGTCCTGCACGGGGTCTGCGCGTACCAGCTCAGCCGCCGCGACCTCGCGGCGCGCCCCAGCCGCTACGTCCACCGGCGGGCGCGGACCAGCTACGCGACCCGCACCATGCGCTGGGGCGGGATCATCCTCGCCCTGTTCATCGTCTGGCACATCCTCGACCTGACGACCGGCACCGCGCACCCCGGCGGCTTCCAGCCGGGCCATCCGTACCAGAACGTCGTGGACACCTTCTCCACCTGGTACGGCAACACGGTCTACATCGTCGCGATGATCGCCCTCGGACTCCATGTCCGGCACGGCTTCTGGAGCGCCGCACAGACCCTCGGCGTGGGCAGCGCCACCCGCGACCGCTTCCTGAAGACCGCCGCGAACACCCTGGCGCTGGTGCTGACGGCGGGCTTCGTCGCCGTACCCGTCGCCGTCATGACCGGAGTGGTGAGCTGAGATGAACGAACCCACCCGCTACACCGAGTACACCACCGGCGCACCGCTCGCCGACACCAAGGCGCCCGGCGGCCCCGTCGCCGAACGGTGGGACCGGCGCCGCTTCGAGGCGAAGCTCGTCAACCCCGCCAACCGCCGCAAACACACCGTGATCGTCGTCGGCACCGGCCTCGCGGGCGGCGCCGCGGGCGCCACCCTCGCCGAACAGGGCTACCACGTCGTCCAGTTCTGCTACCAGGACTCCCCGCGCCGCGCCCACTCCATCGCCGCGCAGGGCGGCATCAACGCCGCGAAGAACTACCGCAACGACGGCGACTCCGTCCAGCGGCTCTTCTACGACACCGTCAAGGGCGGCGACTTCCGCGCCCGCGAGTCCAATGTGCACCGGCTCGCCGAGGTCTCCGTCGAGATCATCGACCAGTGTGTCGCCCAGGGCGTCCCGTTCGCCCGGGAGTACGGCGGACTCCTCGACACCCGCTCCTTCGGCGGCGTCCAGGTCTCCCGTACGTTCTACGCGCGCGGCCAGACCGGCCAGCAACTCCTGCTCGGCGCCTACCAGGCGCTCTCCCGGCAGATCGCCGCCGGCACCGTCGAGATGCACGCCCGCACCGAGATGCTCGACCTGCTCGTCATCGACGGGCGGGCCCGCGGCATCGTCGCCCGCGACCTGATCACCGGCGAGATCACCCCGTACTTCGCCGACGCGGTGGTCCTCGCCTCCGGCGGCTACGGCAACGTCTTCCACCTGTCGACCAACGCCAAGAACAGCAACGCCACCGCGATCTGGCGGGCCCACCGGCGCGGCGCCCACTTCGCCAACCCCTGCTTCACCCAGATCCACCCCACCTGCATCCCGCGCTCCGGCGACCACCAGTCGAAACTGACCCTGATGAGCGAGTCGCTGCGCAACGACGGCCGGATCTGGGTGCCCGTGGCACACGGCGACACCCGGCCCCCGGCCGAGATCCCCGAGGACGAACGCGACTACTACCTGGAGCGGATCTACCCGTCCTTCGGCAACCTCGTCCCGCGCGACATCGCCTCGCGCGCCGCGAAGAACGTCTGCGACCAGGGACGCGGTGTCGGCCCCGGCGGCCAGGGCGTCTACCTCGACTTCGCGGACGCCATCGCCCGGCTCGGCCGCAGGGCCGTCGAGGAGAAGTACGGCAACCTCTTCGAGATGTACGAGCGGATCACCGCCGAGAACCCGTACGAGGTCCCGATGCGGATCTACCCGGCGATCCACTACACCATGGGCGGACTCTGGGTCGACTACGACCTCCAGACCACCGTGCCCGGGCTGTTCGCGATCGGCGAGGCCAACTTCTCCGACCACGGCGCCAACCGGCTCGGCGCCTCCGCCCTCATGCAGGGGCTCGCGGACGGCTACTTCGTCCTGCCGTCCACCATCAACGACTACCTCGCCCGCCACCCGCACCACGACACCGTCGACGGCTCCCACCCGGAGGTCGCCGAGGCCGTCGCGGACACCGAGGACCGGCTGCGGCTGCTGCTCGCCGTGGACGGCGACCGTACGCCCGAGTCGTTCCACAAGGAGATCGGCGAACTCCTCTGGGAACACTGCGGGATGGCCCGCACCGACAGCGGACTGCGCAAGGCGCTCGACCGTATCCCGCAGATCCGCGAGGAGTTCTGGCGCCGGATCAAGGTGCCGGGCACCGGCGAACAGCTCAACCAGTCGCTGGAGAAGGCCAACCGCGTCGTCGACTACCTGGAACTCGCCGAGCTGATGTGCCTGGACGCCCTGCACCGTACCGAGTCCTGCGGCGGCCACTTCCGCGAGGAGTCCCAGACCGAGGGCGGTGAGGCGGCCCGCCGGGACGAGGAGTTCGCGTACGCCGCCGCCTGGGAGTTCACCGGCACCGGCACCGCCCCCGTCCTGCACAAGGAAGACCTCGTCTTCGAGTACGTCCACCCCACCCAGCGGAGCTACGCATGAGGCTCACCCTGCGCGTCTGGCGCCAGCCGGACGCCGACACCCCCGGCGCCATGGTCACCTACGGGCTCGACGACATCTCCGAGGACATGTCGTTCCTGGAGATGCTCGACACCCTCAACGAGGAGCTGATCCTCAAGGGCGACGAGCCGGTCGCCTTCGACCACGACTGCCGCGAGGGCATCTGCGGCGCCTGCGGAGTCGTCATCAACGGCGACGCCCACGGCCCCGAACGCACCACCACCTGCCAGCTCCACATGCGCCACTTCTCCGACGGCGACACCATCGACGTCGAGCCCTGGCGGGCCGGCGCCTTCCCCGTCGTCAAGGACCTGGTCGTGGACCGCTCCTCCTTCGACCGGATCATCGGGGCCGGCGGCTACATCACCGCCCCCACCGGCGCCGCCCCCGAGGCACACGCCACCCCGGTACCCAAACCCGACGCCGACTCCGCCTTCGAGCACGCCGAGTGCATCGGCTGCGGCGCCTGCGTCGCCGCCTGCCCCAACGGCTCGGCGATGCTCTTCACCTCGGCCAAGATCAACCACCTCAACGTCCTGCCCCAGGGCGCGCCCGAGCGCGAGACCCGCGTCCTGGACATGGTCGCCACGATGGACGAGGAGGGCTTCGGCGGCTGCACCCTCGCCGGGGAGTGCGCCACCGCCTGCCCCAAGGGCATCCCGCTGCCGTCGATCGCGGCGATGAACAAGGAGTGGCTGCGCGCCACCCGTAGAGCCGCCCGCTGACCGACGGCATGCGGCCGGGGCCGATGTCCCGCACCCTGGAGCACAGGAACGATCAGGGAGCGGGTGGAGCCATGGGACTCGGACGGCGCGCGCTGCTGCTGGGGGCCGGCGGGCTGCTGGCCGGGGGCGCCGCCGGGTGCTCCGGGACCGCCGGGACGGGGACCGCCGCCGTGACGCGTTCGTCCGGACCGCTGCCGACGACCACTCCGTGGCGGCCCGACCGCGACGACGTGGACCCCGCCGTCAAGGCGCGCGCCGTCGAGGTCGTGGAGGCCATCGGCGCGTGGCCCGCCGGGCAGGGGGGTGTCGAGGCGGCGAAGCGGCGGGTGGCCGCGCTGGGCGCGGCGCCGTCGCTGGTGGACGAGGCGGGGCCGCTGCTGCCCGCCGCCGACGAGGCCGTGCTCCAGGTGATCGACGCCCAGTACGGCGGGATCCTCGCGGACTCGGCCAGTGTGCTGGTGGTCTGCCGGCAGTGGACCCCGGAACACCGTACGGGCACGACCGGCACGACCGTCGACGTGCGGCTGAGCCGGGCGCGGCCCCGCTGGGAGGTGACCGCGCTCCACCCGGCCAGGCCCGGCGCCGCCGTGCCCGCGCTGCCCGCAGCCGCGCGCGAGGTGCTGTCCGCGCCGCGCATCGTCCTGCCGCCCGCGGCGGCGGCGGACATCCGCAGCGGCCATGTCCACGAGAGCGTCCTGCGCGCCCTGCTCCGCCTCGCGGGTACGTACCGGATGTACGTCAGTGTGATCCGCTCCGGCCATCCGATGGACGTCTTCGGCACCGACCGGCCCAGCGACCATCCACGCGGCCGGGCCTTCGACGTCTGGCAGATCGACGGGCACGCGGTCGTGGATCCAGCGACCTCACGCCGGCTCGTGGAGACCTTCATGCGGGACGCGGCGGCGGCCGGCTCGTACAACGTGGGCGGTCCGGTGCGGCTCTCCGGCGGCGCCCCGGGCCAGTTCTTCAGCGACGCCACCCACCACGACCATGTCCACGCGGGGTTCACGGCCTGAGCGCCGGGCGCCCGGGAGCATCACGACGTCAGGCCGTCAGGCTGTCAGGCTGTCACGCCGTGTCGTCGAGCCGGAATCCGACCTTCATGCCGACCTGGTAGTGCTCGATGTCGCCGTCGACGATGTGGCCGCGTACTTGCGTCACCTCGAACCAGTCCAGTCCCCGCAGCGTCTGCGCCGCGCGGCTGACACCGTTGCGGATGGCGTCGTCGATCCCCTCGTGCGAGGTGCCGACGATCTCGGTGACCCGGTAGGTGTGGTGCGACATGGGGCCGTTCCCCTCTTCCGGTGCGCGTGCGCGCCCTCACGCGTCGCGGGGCCCGCGACGTCCCTCCACCGTGCCCCACCCGGCCGTTCCCCGCGAGGCCACGGGGCCACCCGCCGCTCTCTGCGACAGTGGTACGGACACTCGTACACCCATCCGGAGGATGCGTCACCTCATGCGCCTGCTGCTGATCCGACACGGCCAGACCCCGTCCAACGTCGCCGGTCTCCTGGACACCGCGGAGCCCGGTCCCGGGCTCACCGCGACGGGGGAGCGGCAGGCCGCCGCGCTGCCCGGCGCCCTGGCGGACGAGGACATCGGCGCGCTGTACGTCTCGAACCTGGTCCGTACGCGGCTCACGGCGGCGCCCCTGGCCGCCGCGCGCGGACTGGAGGCGCGGGTCAGGGACGGGATCAGGGAGCTGTCCGCGGGCGACCTGGAGATGCGCGGTGACGAGGAGTCGATCCGGCGCTATCTGACCACCGCCTTCGCCTGGTCGGCGGGGGACATGGAGCTGCGGATGCCCGGCGGCGAGAGCGGGACCGAGGCGCTGGCCCGGTTCGACGCCGTGGTCGCCGAGGCGACGGCGACGGGCCTCGGCACGGTGGCGCTGGTCAGCCACGGGGCGGCGATCCGGATGTGGACCGCCGCCCGCGCGGAGAACGTGGACGTGGACTTCGCCGCCGCCCACGCCCTGGACAACACGGGCGTCGTGGTCCTGGAGGGCGCCGGCGGACCGGCCGCGTCCGGGTGGAAGGCCCTGACCTGGGCGGGCACGGTGGTCGCCCCGCGCGACACCGACACCGAGGACGGCGGCCCCGCCGGGCGCGCGCTCTGAGAACTCCCGGCGGAGCGGACGGATCCTGGGGCACGGGCCTGGGCGCGCCCCGGGGGCGGGGGGGGGCCGCCGCGGGGGGGCGCGCGGGGGGGGTGGGGGGTGGGGTGGCAGTGTGGCTCCCGTGCGCGCACCACGGAGGAGGGTCCGGTGACGGCGGCGCCGGAGACGCCGGGCAGCTCGGCGAGGAGGG
>NZ_JBHZDA010000038.1:32828-47014 GCF_042755665.1 Streptomyces sp. NPDC059142 | reverse complement strand
ACACCGACCCCGCGGCCGGGGGCCCGGCCGGGCGGGCGTTATGTCAACACCGGGGGGGGGGGACGGTCGGGGGGGCGGGGGCCGCGCGCGGGCGGGGCGGGGGGCGGCGCCGAGCGGTGGGACAGGCCCGGCTCAGACGCGGACCACGATCTTCCCCCGGGTGTGTCCGAGCTCGCCGTACGTGTGCGCCCGCGCGAGCTGTTCGAGCGGGTAGGTCCGCTCGACGCGCGGTGTGTAGCGGCCCTGCCGGCCCAGTTCGGCCGCCTCGGCGAGGAGCGCCGGGTCGTTCTCCGCGTTGGCCAGATGGACGCCCAGGCGGTGCGCGTTGGCGTGGTCGGCGACGGTCGCCACGCGAGCGGGGTCGCCCACGATCGCGACGAGATCGGCCAGGGACCCGGAGGCCGCGGTGTCGAGCGCGAGGTCGACACCGCCCGGGGCCAGGGCGGCGACGCGCTCCGCGAGACCGCTGCCGTAGGTGGTGGGGACGGCCCCGAGGGAGGTCAGGAACGCGTGGTTGCGCTCGCTGGCCGTCCCGATCACGGTGGCGCCCCCGGCCACCGCGATCTCCACCGCGGCGCCGCCCACGCCTCCGGCGGCGCCCTCGACGAGAAGGGTGCGCCCCCGCAGGGGACCGAGCGCCCTCAGCCCGCCCAGCGCGGTCACGGACGCCAGAGCGGCGCCCGCGGCCTCCTCGTCGCTCCACTCGGCGGGCGCGTGGGCCCAGGCCGAGAGCACGGCCAGCTCCGCGGTCGCGCCGGTGACGCCGCCCAGCCCGAAGACCCGGTCGCCGACGCTCACCCCCCGCACGCCCTCGCCGGTCTCGTCGACCACGCCGACGGCGTCCCGCCCGGGAATCGCGGGAAGATCCACGGGCAGGATCTCGCGTGCCGCGCCGGAACGGACCTTCCAGTCGACGGGGTTGACGCCGGCCGCCGTGACGCGGATGCGGATCTCGCCGGGCCCGGGACGCGGCTCCGGCGCCTCCTCGACCACCAGGGTCTCCACACCGCCGTACTCGTGATAGCGGACTGCGCGCATGAGGTTCTGCCTTTCCACACGGCCTGAACAGGCCGTTCGTGAGGTCCGTGGGGTGAATGCCCGGCGGACGCCGACGTCCCCTACGCTAAAAGCTGACGTTGGCGTCAGGTGCAAGTCGGCATCGGGTGCGGGTCGGCGTCGGGTGCGAGCCGGGCGTCGAGTGCGAGCCGGCGTCGGGTGCGAGCCGGGCGGCGCCGCCGTCGCGCGGGCCGCCCGGAGTGAGGAGGACCGGTGCGTATCGGAGAGGTCGCCGACCGGGCGGGAGTGAGCGTCCGGGCGCTGCGCTACTACGAGGAACAGGATCTGCTCCAGTCGCACCGCAGCCCCGGCGGCCAGCGGCACTACCCCGAGAGCGCCGTCGCCCGGGTCCGGCTCATCCAGCAGATGTACGCCGCGGGCCTGCCGAGCCGGGTGGTCCGCGAGGTGCTGCCCTGCGTGGACACGGGTCAGGCGCCCCCGACGCTCCTGGGCCAACTGGAGGAGGAGCGGATCCGCATAGACGAGCGGATCACGGATCTGCTCGCCGTGCGCGACCGGCTCGACGACGTGATCGCCCTGACGCGGAACCCTGATCCCGACTGCTCCCACACACGGGAGTGGACCGCTTCCGCGACGAACTCGTACGTCGCCGGCAGATGAGCGCCCCTCCGAGGTGAGCCGGCGTCGGGTGTCTCCCGGCGGATCGGCCCCGGGCGGTGGGGAGGCTCCGGGCGGTGGGAGGCCCCGGGCGGCGGATCGGCCCCGGACGGTGGGGAGGCTCGCGGCGGTGGGGAGGCTCCGGCCGTGCCGTGTGGTCCGGCATTCAGCCGCCTCACATCCGCACTCCGCCGTGTGGTCATGTCAAATCCAGCCGGTCACGGAAGAAACGAGGTGCCGGGTCCACGCGCCCGCGACGGACCCGGCGGCCCGCTCTCCCAACGGCACAGGAGTCCGCCATGCCCGCTCCCGCTCCCGCCACCGTCCCCGTGCTCGCGCCGCCCGCCGCCCCGCTCCCCACCCCGGCCCCGGCCGCCGGGGCCGAGCCGCGCTACCTCGTCCAGCTCGCCCGCACCCAGGAGGACGTACGGGCCGCCCAGCGTCTGCGCCACCTCGTCTTCGCCGGGGAGATGGGCGCCCGGCTCGACGGGCCCGAGCCCGGTCTCGACACCGACGCGTTCGACGCGTACTGCGACCATCTGCTGGTCCGCGAGGAGACCACCGGCGAGGTCGTCGGCACGTACCGGCTGCTGCCGCCCGAGCGCGCCAGGGCCGCCGGACGCGTCTACTCCGACAGCGAGTTCGACCTCGCCCGGCTCGCCCCGATCCGCCACGACCTGGTCGAGGTGGGCCGCTCCTGCGTCCACCCCCTGCACCGCACCGGCGGCGTCATCGCTCTGATCTGGGCCGGACTCGCCCGCTACATGTCCACCACCGGACACAACTGGCTGGCGGGCTGCTGCTCGGTGCCCCTCGCGGACGGCGGGGCGCTGGCCGCCTCCACCTGGAACCGCGTCAAGGACAAGCACCTCGCGCCCGAGGAGTACTGGGTCACCCCGCACCGGCTGTGGACCCCGGAGCCCGCCGCGGTGGCCGCCGCCCCCGCCGAGCTGCCGCCCCTGCTCCGCGGCTATCTGCGGCTCGGCGCCTGGGTGTGCGGCGCGCCCGCCCACGACCCCGAGTTCGGCGTCGCCGACCTGTACGTCCTGCTCTCGATGCGCCGCACCAACCCGCGCTACCTGCGGCACTTCCTCTCGCTCGCGCCGGCCCCCGTCGCATGAGCGCCTGGCTGCCCACCGCGCCCTGCACCCCGCGCGACTGCTCGCACCACCGGGGCCCGGCGACCGGTCCCGCGGCCGGCGCGGTCCGGCTGCTCGTGGGGATCCCACTCGTCCTGTGCGGCGCGCTGCTGGCGCCGCTCCTCGCCCCGTTGCGCGCGGCGGTACGCGACCGGCTCACCCGGAGCTGGTCCCGTGCCGTCCTGCGCGCCTTCGGCCTGCGGATCACCGTGCGCGGCGCGCAGGAGTACGCGTCCACGGACGCGGTGGCCCCGCGCGGCGCCGGGGTGCTCGTCGTCGCCAACCACATCTCCTGGCTGGACATCCCGCTCCTCGCCACCGTCTTTCCCGGGCGGATGCTGGCCAAGAGCGAGATCCGGCGCTGGCCGCTGCTGGGCGCGCTGGCCGCCCGGGGCGGCACGCTCTTCGTGGAGCGCGAGCGGCTGCGCGCGCTGCCCGGTGCCGTACGGACCCTCTCCGGCGCCCTCGGGGAGGGCTCACGGGTGATCGCCTTCCCCGAGGCGTGCACCTGGTGCGGCCGGGAGCAGGGCCGGTTCACCTCGGCGGTCTTCCAGGCGGCCGTGGACGCGGGCGCCCCCGTCCGGCCCGTACGGATCACCTACCGCGCGCCGGACGGGACGCCCTCGGGGGCGCCCGCCTTCGTCGGGGACGACACGCTGCCCGCGTCGCTGTGGCGGGTCGTGTCGGCCGGCGGGCTCACCGCGGAGATCACCCTCCTGCCGCCGATCCCGTCCGGACCGGGCACCGACCGGCGCGCGCTGGCCCGTACGGCACACCGCGCGATCACCCGCGGCGCCCTCGTGTACGGGCCTCTCGCACACGGCGACGGCGCCCGTGGGGGCGCCGCGCCGTGCACGGGGACCGTCCCGCGTCAGACGGCCGTCGCGAGCGAGAGCGCGAACCGGCCCGCCGCGTCGGTCCACCAGTGCGCCAGCTCCATGCCCGCGGCGGCCAGTTCGGACCTCACCCGGTCCTGACGGAACTTGGCCGACACCTCCGTACGCATCTCCTCACCCGCGGCGAAGTGCACCACCAGATCCAGTTCCGGGATCTTCACGGTCAGCGCGGTACGGGCCCGCAGCCGCATCTCGATCCACTCGTTCTCCGCGTCCCAGAGCGCCACGTGGTCGAAGGCGTCCTGCGGGAAGTCGGCGCCCAGTTCACGGTTGACGACCGTCAGCACGTTCTTGTTGAACGCGGCCGTCACCCCGGACGCGTCGTCGTACGCCCTGACCAGGACGGACTCCTCCTTGACCAGGTCCGTGCCGAGCAGCAGCCCGTCCCCGGGGGCCAGCAGTCCGCGGACCGAGGCGAGGAACGCGGCACGCTCGGCGGGCAGCAGGTTGCCGATCGTGCCGCCGAGGAACGCGACCAGCCGGGGCCCCGGGCTGCCCGGCAGCGACAGCCCGCCGGTGAAGTCGGCGACGATCGCGTGCACATCGAGCCCCGGATGGTCGGCGAGCAGCCCCTCGGCGGCCCCGCTCAGCGCGCTCTCGCTGACGTCGACCGGTACGTAATGGGTCAGGTCCGGCGCCGACTCCAGCAGCAGACGGGTCTTCTCGGACGACCCCGACCCCAGCTCGATCAGGGTGCGCGCGCCCGTCGCCGCCGCGATCTCGGGCGCGCGGGCGTGCAGGATCTCCCGCTCGGCGCGGGTCGGATAGTACTCGGGCAGTGCGGTGATCTCCTCGAACAGCTCACTGCCCCGGGCGTCGTAGAACCACTTGGGCGGCAGTGTCTTGGGCGTACGGGTCAGCCCGTGGAGCACATCGGCGCGCAGCGCGGCGTCGGTGGCGTCCTCGGGGAGCGTGCGGGTCAGCAGGAACGGGCTCACGCGGGAAGCTCCTTGAGAGGGGAGAGCAGAACATCGCGACGGCTCGCCACGAGCAGGGTGCGGTCGGGGACCTCGCACCAGCGCGGGTCGTCGTCGTACGGCTCCGAGGCCACCAGGGTGGCCTCGGCTCCGGATCCGGCGCGGTACCACAGGGTGTCCCCCCAGGCCGTCGCCGCTATCCGGGCACCGTCGGTGAGCAGCAGGTTGAGCCGGGACCCCGGCGCCGCCTCCGCCACCTCGACGACCGTGTCGGCCAGCGCCTGACCGAGGTCGTCGCCCGCCCGCAGCCGGTGCAGCACCAGCGCCCACACCAGCGCCGAGTCGGTGCGCGCCGCCAGCGAGAGCAGCTCCTCGGCGGGGAGCGCCGCGGCCGGCCCCGCGAGCGAACCGGGCCAGCCGCTCACCGAGCCGTTGTGGCTGAACAGCCAGGGCCCGTCGGCGAAGGGCGCCGCCGCGGCCTCCCCGTCGGCGCCGGGCAGGGTGGCGTCCCGTACGGCGGCGAGCAGCGCGCCGGTACGGATCACCCGGGCCAGATCGGCGAAGCCCAGGTCGCCCCAGACGGGGCCCGCGCGGCGGTAGCGCGCGGGCACCGGGTCGCCCTCGGCGTACCAGCCGACGCCGAAACCGTCGGCGTTGACCGTCCCGTGGCGCTGCCTGCGCGGCGCCCAGGACTGCCGGTACAGCGCGTGCGGCGGCTCGACGAGCACCGCGCCGAGCGTCATCGGCGGTCCCAGGGCCGCCAGGTGACGGCACATCAGGCAGCCCCGGCGGGACCGGCGGGCGCCGCGGTGCGCGCCGTACGGAACCCCGAGAAGATCTGCCGGCGCACCGGCAGGTCCCAGTTGCGGAAGGTGCCCCGGCAGGCCACCGGGTCCACCGCGAACGACCCGCCCCGCAGGACCTTGTGCGCGCTGCCGAAGAAGACCTCCGAGTACTCCCGGTAGGGGAAGGCGGCGAAGCCGGGGTAGGGCAGGAAGTCGCTCGACGTCCACTCCCACACGTCCCCGATCAACTGCCGTACCCCGAGCGGCGACGCGCCCGCCGGATAGCTGCCCGCCGGGGCCGGCTGGAGATGGCGCTGACCGAGGTTGGCGTGGAGTTCGGTGGGCTCGCCGTCGCCCCAGGGGTGGCGCAGCGACCGTCCCGAGACGGGGTCGTGGCGCGCGGCCTTCTCCCACTCCTCCTCGCTCGGCAGCCGGCGGCCCGCCCAGCGGGCGTACGCGTCGGCCTCGTACCAGCTCACATGGAGCACCAGCTCGTCGGCGGGGACCGGCTCCAGCGCCGAGAACCGGCGGCGCAGCCACTGCCCGCCCTCGCGCCGCCAGAACAGCGGGGCGCCGATGGAGTGTTCCCGGATCTGCGCCCATCCCGCGGGCGCCCACCAGCGCTCCTCGGTGTAGCCGCCGTCCTCGATGAACCGCTGGTAGTCGCCGTTGGTCACCGGGACGGTGTCGATCCAGAACGCCGGGACGAGCCGTTGATGGGCGGGGCGCTCGTTGTCCAGCGCCCACGGCTCCGTGGACGTCCCCATGGTGAACGGGCCGCCGGGCACGAGGACTTCGGCGGGCAGCCCCGTCGTGTCCCCGGCGGGCGGCGGGGGAGCGGTGAGGGCGGTCGGCCCCTTCCGCAACTGGTGGGTGATGAGCATGGTCTCGTCGTGCTGCTGCTCGTGCTGCGCGATCATCCCGAAGGCGAACCCCGCGTCCAGCAGGGGGCCGCCGTGCAGCGGGGTGCGCTCGATGACGTCCAGGACCCGGCTCCGTACATCGGCGGCGTACGCCCGTGCCTCGGGCGGCGGCAGCAGCGGCAGGGTGGGCCGGGCGGCCCTGGGGTGCTCGAACGCGTCGTAGACGGAGTCGATCTCGGGGCGTACGGCCGCGCGGCCCCCGACGGTCCGCAGGAGCCACTGCTCCTCCTGGTTGCCGATGTGCGCGAGGTCCCAGACCAGCGGGGACATCAGCGGCGAGTGCTGGGCGGTGAGGTCGTGGTCCTCCACGCACGAGGTCAGCAGGGCGGTGCGGGCGCGGGCCGCCGTCAGCGAGTCGACGGCACGCCGCTTGAGCTGCTCCTCGGTGGTCGGTCCTGCGAGGTCGGTCATGTGCGGAGGTCCTTCCCTGACACGGGCGCGCGCAGATCGTCCGCCGGGCACCGGCCCGGCAGGACGTAACGGTCGACGAAGCGCGCGACCGCTTCCTGTACGTGGGGCGTCGCGCCGATACGCGGCAGCGCTTCCCCGGCGACGGCGAAGGCGGCGATCGCCGCCGCGTGCAGCTCCGGGTCGGCCAGTCCGTACCGGGCTGCGTTGACCCAGAGGGGATTGCCCGGCGCGGGCAGCGGGCCCGCCGTCTCGGCGAGCGGCTTGACCGTGCGGTACACCGTCTCGGCGGCCTCGGGGTCGTCGAACAGCGCGGTGGTGACGGCGAGCGGCACCAGCCAGCCGTCCTCGCCCGGCTGCGCGTCGATCATCCGCAGTTCGAGATGGCCGCGCGGTCTGACCGGCGGGAAGAGCGTCGTGAGGTGGTAGTCGAGGTCGGCGCGGACCGGCGGGCGGGGCAGCCCGGAGCGGATCCACTCCCGGAAGGTCAGCCCCTCGGGAACGGCCCAGGGCCCCTCGGCCGCCCGGACGCACATCACCGGCACGTCCAGCGCGTACGCGGCCCAGGCGTCGCGCGGGGGCAGCGCCGGGGACGGCGCGGCCGTGCGGGGCGGGTCGAGCCGGGTCCACATCGCCTGCCGGGTGGAGCGCCAGCCCGTCTCCCGGCCTTCGCTCATCGGGGAGTTCGCGAAGGCGGCGACGAGCACCGCGCCCAGCAGGTGGGCGAGCTGCCAGCGCCGACCGTGGCCGAGCGGCCCCGGCTCCTCGTGGCCGGCGTCCAGACAGACCTGGATGGAGGCGGTCGACCGCATCATGGCGCGCCCGGCCGGACCGATCCGGTCGAGATAGGTCTCCATGGCGTCGTAGCGGGGCTCCCGGAGCATCCGCTCCGGCGCGTTCCAGGGATCCTGGCCCAGACCCGTGAGCGTGAGTCCCGCCGCGCGCAGCACGGGGCGCACGGCGTCCAGGTCGGCGGTGGTGGTGGCGACGCACTCCGTCAGGGAGGCGGCGGGTGCGGAGCTGAGCTCCACCTGTCCGCCGGGTTCGAAGGTGAGTGCCGATCGCAGGCGCAGGGCCCGCAGCCCCTCGAACGCCTCTCGGAGGCGGCGGGCCGGGACGGGGATTTCGGGGGTACGCAGATCGTGGACGAGCCATTCGAGTTCGACACCCACGGTGCGGGGCGGGCCTGTTTTGAAACAGATGCCGCGCAGCAGTTCCTCGGCCTCGTTCTCGCCGAGTGGTGATCCCTCGTCGCTGAAACTGTCGGGTGGCATGTGCGGATCCTCCTGTCGAAGACCGCGTGACCGTACTCCGCCCCGGGTTCGGGGCGAGCGCTTCGTCCAACCTAAAGCCACTCTCGCCGCTTCGCACAAGAGTGCCCGCGCGGTCACTTTTTCGTCAGAAATGCGATTGCCCCGAGGCTGATCGTTCACGCAGGATTTCCGCATGAGCGCACGGCTGAGGGGCATCGCGAAGGAAACCGAGGAGATCGTCCGAACGGGCGTCTACCGTGCTCCGGACGGCCGTGAGGTGGTGCTGAGCACGGCGGTGGACACGGCGGTGGCGGGCACGAGGATGTACGGCCCCGGGCCGGTCGGCCCGGCGGGTCCGCCCGCGGAGCCGGCTCCCTCCGGCCGTACGGACCGGTCCGCCGCGGTGGCCGTCACGGTCACCGGGGAGAGCAGTACGGAGGCGGCGCGCCGGCTGACGGCGGCCGCTCCGGGCGCGCCCGTGGCCGTACTGAACTTCGCGTCCGCGCGGAACCCGGGCGGCGGTTATCTGAACGGCGCGCAGGCGCAGGAGGAGGCGCTGTGCCGGGCCTCCGCGCTCTACACCACCCTGCGCGCGGTGCCGGAGTTCTACGCCCACCACCGCGCCGACCGGGACCCGTTCTACACCGACCGGGTGATCCACTCGCCGGGGGTACCGGTCTTCCGCGACGACCGGGGACGGCTGCTCGGCACGCCGTACCGGGTGGGCTTCCTCACCTCGCCCGCGCCGAACGCGGGGGTGATCGCGCGGCGCGCCCCCGAGGACGTCCAGCGGATCCCGGCCGCCCTGGCCGCCCGCGCGGAACGGGTCCTGGAGACGGCCGTGGCGGGCGGCTACCGGCGGCTGGTGCTGGGCGCCTGGGGGTGCGGGGTGTTCCGCAACGACCCGGCGGCGGTCGCGGACGCCTTCCGGGCGCTGCTCACGGGGGCGGGCCGGTTCGCCGGGGCCTTCGACGAGACGGTCTTCGCGGTGCTGGACCGGACGCCGGACGCCACCACCCTGGGCGCGTTCCGGCGGGTCCTGGGCGGGTAGGCCCCCGCCTCCCCCGGGCCCCGGGGGAGGCGGGAGGGCCGGGGCTCACTTCCAGCCGTACAGCTCCTTCAGCCTGTTCACGACCAGGTTGAACCGCCCCCGGTCCAGGGCGCACGCCTCGCGCCGCATCCCCGCGTCGTGGACCCGGAGCACCCGGTCCACGTCCACCCACGACTCACGCTCCTCGCGGTCCCAGGGCCCGACCCCGATCGGCACCCACTCGCGGTCCCGGTCGTGGCGCTTGCTGGAGAGCTGTACGGCGAGCAGCGAACCCGCCGCCTCACGCGCCACCACCAGGACGGGACGGTCCTTGCCGCGCCCGTCGTTCTCCTCGAACGGCACCCACGTCCAGACGATCTCGCCGGGGTCGGGGTCGCCGTCGTGCTCGGGCGCGTAGGAGGTGCGGACCGGCCCGACGGCGCGCGGGTCGGCCTCGGCGGTGGCGCCGGGCCCGCTGCGGCCGGGGGAGTCGGGTGAGGCGGAGGAACCGGTGGAACCGGGTGAGGAATCGATCATCCGTAGACGGTAGAACGTGGCCGTCCGCGACCGCCGGGCGGGTCGGCCGAAGCGGCCCGGATCCGTCCACCGGGTGCGCCGCCGGGGGCCGTTCTGGCAGGATGCCGGGTGCGATGAGCCAGCCCACCGAGCACTCCGCCGACCGCGCCGCCTTACCGGCCGGTTCCCTGCCCGCCGACGCCCCGTCCGCCGCCTCCCTGCCGACCAGTTCCGATGTGGCCCGGCTGGCGGGGGTGTCCCGGGCCACCGTCTCGTACGTGCTCAACGGCATCACCGCCGTACGGATCAGCGAGCCCACCCGGCTGCGGGTACGGGAGGCGGCCGAGCGGCTCGGGTACGTGCCGCACGCCGCCGCCCGCAGCCTGCGCGCCGGGCACACCCGGATGGTGCTGCTGCCCACCGGTCATGTCCCCGTGGGCCCGCTCTACAGCCGGATCCTCGACGAGTTCCAGCGGGCGCTGCGCCTGCTCGGCTACACGGTGGTGCAGTACGGCGGCCTCGGTCTGGACGCGGCCGGCGCGGCCCGCGCCTGGGCCGAACTGCGGCCCGTCGCGGTGGTCTCGCTCGGCGAGACGCCCCTCACCCCGGAGGCCGTGGAGCTGCTCAGGCGCTCCGGGACCAGGGCCGTGGTCACCCTCGGCTCGCGGCGGATCGAGGGGGCGCACGCCCTGGTCATGGACCAGCGGACGATCGGCGGCCGGGCGGTCGGCCATCTCGTGGCGCGCGGGCGCCGCTCGATCGGGGTGGTGATGCCCGGGGAACCGGGCCTGGAGCTGTACGCGGCCCCGCGCCTGGCGGGTGCCCGCGCCGCCGCCACGGCCCCGGGAGCCGGCGCCCGGGTCACCCCGCTGCCCCTGGCCTATACGGAGGAGGCTGCCGCCGCGCTCGCCGCCCGCTGGCGCGGTCTCGGCCTCGACGCGGTCTTCGCGTACAACGACGAGTACGCGATGCTCCTGATGCGGGCGCTCCAGGACGAGGGGATCGGCGTACCGGCGCAGACCGCGGTGGTCGGCGCCGACGACCTGCTGCTGGGGCGGCTGCTGCGGCCCCGGCTCTCCACGGTCCGGGTCGATCTGGCGACCGGGCCGCGGCTGGCCCAGCTCGTCGACCGCGCCGTCCGCGACCCGGCGGCGGAGCCGGAGCGTTACGACCTGATGGGGGCTCGGGTCGTCCACCGCGAGTCGAGCTGACGGGGCCGCCGCCCGTGGCGTACGCGGGCCGGGCGGGCGCGCGGGCGACATGCGGCGGATCGGCCGGATGGCTAGCGTCGGCGGTATGACTACTGTGCCGCGCCGCTTCGAACTGCTGCTGGTCGCCGAGTTCACCGAGGAGCACGAGGGGCCGCCCTGGCCGGAGAACGCCCTGCGCTCGGCCGTGGTCGAGGCGACGGGCGAGACCGGTGCCTCCGGGTATCCGCGGTACGCGGGCGACGGGATGGAGGCGGACATCGACCCCAGGACCCGCACCGTGGAGGCGCTGCTGATCGACGGGGACGAGCTGGACTACGGGCTGTCGGTGCGGGTGGTCGCCGTACCGCCGGACGAGGACTCCGGCTGACCCGCCACCCGCTTCCGGGCCCCGGAGGCCGTTGACAGCGCCCGGTGCCGGGCAGAGACTCGGTCGGGTCCCGCCGTGATGAATCAAAGTTCACCAGGCGAACGCCCTTGGGAGTGGCGGGTGTGCGCCGGGGGAGAGAAGCCGGAGATCCGATGAGCATCCGCGACGTCTACATCGTCGACGCCGTCCGCACCCCCATCGGCAGATTCGGGGGCGCCCTCGCCTCCGTACGCCCCGACGACCTCGCCGCCCATGTGGTGAGGGCGCTGGTGGACCGCTCGCCCGCCCTCGACCCGGCGCGCATCGACGACGTGGTCCTCGGCGACGCCAACGGGGCGGGGGAGGACAACCGGGACGTGGCGCGGATGGCCGTCCTGCTCGCCGGACTCCCCGTCTCCGTGCCGGGGGTGACCGTCAACCGGCTCTGCGGCTCCGGCCTCGAAGCGGTCATCCAGGCCGCCCGCGCGGTCGCCCTCGGCGACGCCTCCGTCGTCGTGGCGGGCGGCGTCGAGTCCATGTCCCGGGCCCCCTGGGTGCTCCAGAAGCCGGAGCGCGCCTTCCCGGCCGGTCACCAGCAGCTCCACTCGACCACCCTGGGCTGGCGCATGACCAACCCGAGGATGCCCGCGCAGTGGAGCGTCCCGCTCGGTGAGGGCGCCGAACTGATCGCGGACCGGCACGCCATCGGGCGCGAGCGGCAGGACGCGTTCGCGCTCGCCAGCCACCGCAAGGCGGCCGACGCCTGGGCCGCCGGACTGTACGACGGCGAGGTCGTCCCGTACGACGGGGTGGAACTCGCCCGGGACGAATGCGTCCGCGACACCACGTCCATGGAGGCGCTGGCCAAACTGAAGCCGTCCTTCCGTACGGACGGGACCGGGACGGTGACCGCGGGGAACGCCTCGCCCCTCAACGACGGCGCCGCCGCCCTGCTCCTGGTCGACGAGGAAGGGCTGCGCGAGACCGGCCGCGAGCCGCTGGCCCGGATGCGGACGTCGGCGGTCACCGGCATCGAGCCGCAGCTCTTCGGCCTGGGCCCGGTCGAGGCCGTCCGGCGCGCCCTGGGCAAGGCGGACCGCACCTTCGCCGACCTCACCACCTTCGAACTGAACGAGGCGTTCGCCGCCCAGGCGCTGGGCTGCCTCGCCGAGTGGCCGGAGCTGGACCCGGCCCTCGTCAACCCGCGCGGTGGCGCGCTCGCGCTCGGCCATCCGCTGGGGGCCTCCGGGGCCCGGCTCGCCGGATCGGTCGCCCACCAGCTCGCCGCGGCCGGCTCGGGCACCGGGCTCGCCGCGCTCTGCATCGGGGTGGGTCAGGGGCTGGCGCTCGTCCTCGAACGCTGACGCCCCGTCAACTCTCAGTAGGGCATGGGTAGTTCGGTGGAATCCGATGGGACGCCGGGTTCGCCGAACCCGTCGCGTCGGCCGCCGGATCCGCTGTACCGTACCCGATCATCCGAGCCACAGGAGAGCCTTCATGACCCTGCTCGACCCCAAGACCTGGCAGCCCGCAGGACTGTCGGGAGGTGAGTCCGCGGTCGTGGAGCCCGCGACCGGCGACGTCCTGGGCACGGTCGCCCTCGCCTCCCCCGAGGACGTCGCGGCCGCCGCGGAGACCGCCGAGGCGGCGCAGCGGGCCTGGTCGGCCACTCCGCACCTGGTACGGGCCGGGGTGCTGCGGCGCGCGGGCGACCTGTTCGCCGCCCACGCCGACGAGCTGCGCGACTGGCTGGTACGGGAGTCCGGCTCCATCCCCGGCAAGGCCGACTTCGAACTGCATGTCGCCGCGCAGGAGTGCTACGAGGCCGCCGCGCTCGCCTCCCGCCCCACCGGCCAGATGCTGCCGAGCGAGGAGCCCCGGCTCTCCTACACCCGCCGGGTCCCGGCCGGGGTCGTCGGCGTCATCGCGCCGTTCAACGCCCCGCTGATCCTCTCCATCCGCTCGGTCGCCCCGGCCCTGGCGCTCGGCAACGCGGTGCTGCTCAAGCCGGACCCGCGTACCGCCGTCTGCGGCGGGCTCTCGCTCGCCGCCGTCCTCGCGGAGGCCGGACTGCCGGAGGGGCTGCTGCACATCCTGCCCGGCGGGGCGGAGACCGGGCAGGCGCTGGTCGCCGACGTGCGCGTGCCGGTGATCTCGTTCACCGGCTCCACGGCCGCCGGGCGCGCCGTCGGCCGGGCGGCGGGCGGCGCCCTCAAGCGCGCCCATCTCGAACTCGGCGGGAACTCCGCGCTCGTCGTCCTGCCCGACGCCGATGTCGAGGCCGCGGTCGCCCAGGCGACCTGGGGGTCCTTCTTCCACCAGGGCCAGATCTGCATGACCACCGGACGCCATCTCGTCCACGCCTCGCTGTACGAGGAGTACGTGGAGCGGCTGGCCGCCAGGGCCGAGTCGCTGGCCGTGGGGGATCCGTACCGGGAGCAGGTCCACCTCGGCCCGATCATCGACGCGGCCCAACTGACCAAGATCGACGCCCTGGTGGAGGCGAGCGCGGCGCGCGGGGCCCGGGTCGTCGCGGGCGGCACCCACCGCGGTCTCTTCTACCGTCCCACCGTCCTCGCCGACGTCGACGACCACACCCCCGCCTACACGGAGGAGGTCTTCGGCCCGGTGGCGCCCGTACGCCCGTTCACCGGCCTGGACGAGGCCGTCTCGCTGGCGGCGGCGGGCCCGTACGGGCTCTCCCTGGGCATCGTCACCCGGGACACCGCGCTCGGTCTGGAGCTGGCGGACCGGATCCCGACCGGCATCGTCCACATCAACGACCAGACCGTCAACGACGAGGCGGTCGCGCCCTTCGGCGGCATCGCCGCGTCGGGAACGGGCGCGCGCTTCGGCGGCGAGGCCAATCTGGAGGCGTTCACGGAACTGCGCTGGACGACGGTACGGCGCGAACCGGCGCGGCACGGCTTCTAGACCCGTTCAGGGCCGGCCGCGGGTTCCGGAGCGTTCCGTACGGAGCGGGGAACACGGAGCAGGGCGGGGGGCCCGGGGGGTGGAGGTCGCGGCCCCGCGCCCGCGCCCCCCCGCCCGCGCGGCGCCCGCCCGCGGCGGGGGGGGCGGGCGCCCG
>NZ_JBHZDA010000038.1:27195-32818 GCF_042755665.1 Streptomyces sp. NPDC059142 | reverse complement strand
CGTGGGGGGGCGCGGTCGCTGCGGCGGGGCCGCCGGCGGCGCGGGGCGGGGGGTGCGTGGCGGCGCCCCCCCGCCCCCCCCCCCGGCGTGTGGGGGTCCGTTCCGGCCCGATCGGGCGGGTGGGCTCAGCCCTCGGCCGCGTTCTTCGCCTCGGCCTCCGCGACCGACTTGCGCACCTCGTCCATGTCCAGCGCGCGCGCCTGACCGATCACGTCCTCCAGGGCGGACTCGGGCAGGGCGCCCGGCTGGGCGAACACCGCGACATTGTCCCGGACGATCATCAGCGTCGGGATCGAACGGATCTCGAAGGCCGCCGCGAGCTCCTGCTGAGCCTCCGTGTCGACCTTCGCGAAGACCAGATCGTCGTGACGCTCCGACGCCTTCTCGTAGACCGGGGCGAACTGGCGGCACGGACCGCACCAGGAAGCCCAGAAATCGATCAGGATGAAGTCGTTCTCCGACACCGTCCGGTCGAAGTTCTCCTTGGTGAGTTCCACTGTGGCCATGGCCTGGTACCTCTTCCTGCTCTCCGGTGAAGCCGCCTGCGACAACGGTCCGGGCCGCCGCCGTATTCCTGACACCCCGGGCCCCTGCCCGATGATCGTCTGGCCATGCGGCCCACCGCCCTCCAGACTGTCCCCATGACAGAAGCTGTGGAGTACGACGTGGTGGTCCTGGGCGCGGGCCCCATCGGGGAGAACGTCGCCGACCGGGCCAGGGCGGCCGGGCTGAGCGTGGCCGTGGTGGAGAGCGAGCTGGTCGGCGGCGAGTGCTCGTACTGGGCGTGCATCCCCAGCAAGGCGCTGCTGCGCCCGGCCCTCGCGCGCGCCGAGGCGCGCAGGGTGCCGGGGCTGAGCGAGTCGGCCCGGGGCCCGCTGGACGCCGCGGCCGTGCTCGCGCACCGCGACTACTTCACGTCGCACTGGAAGGACGACGGCCAGGTCGGCTGGCTGGAGGGGACCGGCGCGGTCCTGTACCGCGGCCACGGCCGGCTGGACGGCCCCCGCCGGGTGACGGTGACGGGCCCCGACGGCGCCGAGCGGACGCTGGCGGCGCGGCACGCCGTCGCCGTCTGCACCGGCAGCCGGGCCGTCCTGCCCGAGCTGCCCGGACTCGACGGGGCCGGTGCGTGGACCAGCCGGGAGGCCACCAGCTCCCCGACCGTCCCGGCGCGGCTCGTGGTGGTCGGCGGCGGTGTGGTCGGGATGGAGATGGCGACCGCGTGGCGGGCGCTCGGCTCCGAGGTCACCGTGCTCATCCGGGGCGGCGGACCGCTCCCCCGGATGGAGCCGTTCGTGGGCGAGCTGGTCACCGAGGCGCTCACCGAGGCCGGCGCCACCGTCCGTACGGGCGTGTCGGTCACCGCGGTCGAACGCGACGGCGCGAGCGGGCCCGTCACCGCCGTGCTGGCGGACGGCGAGCGGGTCGAGGCCGACGAGATCCTCTTCGCCACCGGCCGCGCCCCGCGCACCGACGACCTCGGGCTGAAGACGGTCGGGCTGGAGCCGGGCTCCTGGCTGGCGGTCGACGACACCTGTCTGGTGGAGGGGAGCGACTGGCTGTACGCGGTCGGCGACGTCAACCACCGCGCGCTCCTCACCCACCAGGGCAAGTACCAGGCCCGCGCGGCGGGCGCCGCCAACGCCCCGCGCGCCAAGGGCGCCACGGTGTCCGCCACGGACACGTGGAGCGCCCACACCGCCACCGCCGACCACGCCGCCGTCCCCCAGGTCGTCTTCACCGACCCGGAGGTGGCCGCGGTCGGCCTCAGCCTCGCGGAGGCCGAGGCGGCGGGCCACCGGGTCCACGCGGTCGACTACGACCTCTCGGGCGTCTCCGGCGCGGCCCTGTACGGCGACGGCTACCGAGGCCGCGCCCGTATGGTCGTCGACCTGGACCGGGAGATCCTGCGCGGGGTGACCTTCGCGGGACCGGGGGTCGGCGAGATGCTGCACTCCGCGACGGTCGCGGTCGTCGGTGAGGTCCCGATCGACCGGCTGTGGCACGCCGTTCCCTCGTTCCCGACGATCAGCGAGATCTGGCTGCGGCTGCTGGAGACGTACCGCGACCGGTGAGCTGACGCCGGGCGGGCAAGGGGCGCCGGCCCCGGGCCCGATGGTCCGAAAGTAGGCCATCGGGCCTTGTGTGGTGGGTGGTTCCGCCGGAAGCTGGTGGTTCTTGTAGCCTTCCGTTCGGAGCCGCCGCATGAGTGCAGACCGACCGAACGACCTCCACCAGAACTCCCCGTACGGCGCCGGGCCGCGCCGCCGCAGCCTGCTCACCGCCGGAGCCGCCGCCCTCGCCGGCTGGTCCGTGTTCACCGCGCAGAAGCGGGCGTTCGCCGCGGAGGGCACCCCGGCCGCCGCGAGCACCGCGCGCGCCGGGGGTACGGAGTGGGACGCGAACCCGCGGGTCTTCCAGGTGAACCGGGAGGACCACCGGGCCCGGCTCGTCCCGTACGCGGGCGTCGCCGACGCGCTGCGCGGAGACCTCACCCGCTCCCCGTACTACCGTTCCCTGAACGGCACCTGGCGCTTCCGCTGGTCGAAGAACCCGGAGACCCGCCCCACCGGATTCCACGCCCCCGGCTTCGACGACAGCGGCTGGGACCGTATCCCCGTACCGTCCAACTGGGAGATGCTGGGCTACCCCGAGCCCATCTATCTCAACATCAAGTATCCCTGGGTCGGGTACGAGACGCCCGAACCCCCGGACATCCCCCGCGAGTTCAACCCCGTCGGCGCCTACCGCCGGGACTTCACCGTGCCGCGCGCCTGGGACGGGCGGCGCACACTCCTCTCCTTCCAGGGCGTGAAGTCGGCCTTCTTCGTCTGGGTGAACGGCGAGCGCGTCGGCTACAGCGAGGACAGCTACACCCCCGCCGAGTTCGACATCACCGAGCGGCTGCGCCCCGGCCGCAACACCCTGGCCGTCGAGGTCTTCCGCTGGTCCGACGGCAGTTGGCTGGAGGACCAGGACATGATCGACCTGTCCGGGATCTTCCGGGACGTCTATCTCTACGCCACCCCGGCCGTACGGGTGCAGGACCTCTTCGCGCACACCGCGCTGGACGCGGCCTACCGCGACGCCGTGCTCACCCTCGACGTCACGGTACGGAACCTGGGCCCCGGCAGCCCGGACGGGCACCGGCTCACCGCCACGCTGTACGACACGAAGGGACGCCGCGTCCGCTGCGGACCGCTCGAAGGCGGCGTCGCGTTCGACGGTACGGGAGCGGAAGCGGGCCGGGACACGAAGGGCGGCCCGGACGCGGCCGTCACCCTCGAAGCCGCCGTCCCGGCCCCCGCGCTCTGGTCGGCGGAGGCCCCGCACCTGTACACACTCGTCGTGACCCTCGCGGACGCGACGGGCCGGACCGTCGACGTCCAGCGCACCCGCATCGGATTCCGCCAAGTCGAGTACGGTCCCGGCCGGTTCACCGTCAACGGCGCGCCCGTCATGCTCCGCGGCACCAACCGCCACGAGAGCGACCCGGACCACGGCCAGGCGGTGCCCGAGAAGCGGATGGTCCAGGACATCGTCCTGATGAAACGGCACAACATCAACGCGGTACGCACCTCCCACTACCCCAACCACCCGCGCTGGCTGGAGCTGTGCGACGAGTACGGCCTCTACGTGATCGACGAGGCGAACCTGGAGACCCACGGGGTGCGCGACCGGGTGCCCGGCTCGCTGCCCGAGTGGACCGACGCCTGTCTGGACCGGATGCACGCGGTCGTCGAGCGCGACAAGAACCACGCGAGCGTCATCGTCTGGTCCCTCGGCAACGAGGCGGGCCAGGGCTCCAACTTCCGTGCCATGGCGGAGTGGACGCACGGCCGGGACCCCTCGCGGCCGGTGCACTACGAGGGCATGAACGCCGTCGCCGACCTGCACAGCGAGATGTACACGAGCCCGGCGGGCGTCGAGGCGTACGGCAGATCCGGCAACCCCACCCCGTATCTGCTGTGCGAGTACAACCACTCGATGGGCAACAGCGGCGGCAATGTGCGCGAGTACTGGGACGCCCTCGAACGCTACCCGAACCTGCACGGAGCCTTCGTCTGGGACTGGGTGGACCAGGCGATCCGGCTGCCGGTGCCCGGGGATCCGAAACGCACCTATCTGTCGTTCGGCGGCGACTGGAAGCCCGGCTACCCCACGGACGGCAACTTCTCCTGCAACGGTCTGGTCGACGCGGACCGCTCCGTCCATCCCGGGCTGCTGGAGATCAAGCAGATGTACCAGCCGGTCGGGATCGGCGCCGGTGAGCTGTCCGCGGACGCGTCCGGCGGCACGGTGCGCGTCCACAACAAGCAGCTCTTCACCGGTCTGGAGGCGTACGAACTCCGGTGGACGCTCACCCGGGACGGTGAGCCGATCCAGCACGGCACCCTGCCCGCGCCCGAGGTGGCGCCGGGTGCCACCGCGACCGTACGCATCCCGTTCCGCGCCCCCGGGCCGTCCGCGCCCGGCACGGAGCACTGGCTGAACCTGGCGTTCGTCCTGCGCGAGGCGACCGACTGGGCCCGCGCCGGACACACCGTCGCCGAAGGGCAGTTGGCCCTGGAACCGCGGACGCCGGCCCCGGCCCCGGGCGCCGCGCCGTCCGGGCGGGCGCTGCCGGCCCTCCGGCTCGACGAGTCGGCGGGGGAGATCAGGGTGACGGGCCGGGACGTGGAGGTCGTCCTGGACAAGGCGTCCGGCACCCTCTCCGCGTACCGCTTCCGGGGGAAGCTCCTGCTCGCCGCCGGGCCCGTGCCGAACTTCTGGCGCGCCCCCACCGACAACGACATCGGGCGCGGCGCCCAGAACACCCTGCGGACCTGGCGGGACGCGGGCGAGCGGCGCACCGTGACCTCGGTGACCGCCCGGCACTCCGCGCCGGGCGAGGTCACCGTCGAGATCGGCGCCACCCTGCCCACCGCTCCGGTGACCGCCGACTGGCACACGGTGCTCACCGTGCGCGGCGACGCGGAGATACGGATCCGGCACACCCTGCGGGCGCCCTCCGGGCTGCCCGATCTGCCCCTGGTGGGAACCCTGTTGACGGTGCCCGCCGGATTCGAGCGGATCGACTGGTACGGGCGCGGTCCGCACGAGAACTTCTGGGACCGCAAGTCCGCCGCCTTCGTGGGCCGTTACCGCTCCACGGTCGACGAGCAGCCGCCGCCGTACGCCCGCCCGCAGCAGATGGGCAACATGACGGACGTACGCCATCTCTCGCTGACCGACCGCACCGGGGACGGGCTGCTGGTGGCCGCCGACCCGGCGCCCGGTGAACCCCTGCTGGAGACCAGCGCCCTGCACCACACGCCGGCCGACCTCGACGGACCCCGGCACCCGTACGAGCTGACCCGGCGCCCCGAGACGGTGCTCGCCGTCAACCACCGGCAGACCGGGGTGGGCGGCATCAACTCCTGGGGCGCCGCCCCGCTGGCGCAGTACCTGCTGCACGCGGGACGCGACTACACGTACGCCTACCGGCTGCGGCCCGCGGCCCCGCGCCACGTCCGGGAGGAGTGAGAGACCACCCCGCGCCCGGGGGGGGGGGGGGGGGGGGGGCCCGCCCCCCCCGGGGGCGCCCCCCCCCCCCCCCGCCCCCCCGCCCGCCCGACCGCCC
>NZ_JBHZDA010000038.1:0-27185 GCF_042755665.1 Streptomyces sp. NPDC059142 | reverse complement strand
GGCGGGGGGCGGGGGGCGCCGGGGGCCGGCGCGCGGGGGCCGGGGGGCGGGGCGCGGGGGCGGGGGGCCCGCCCCCCGGGCCACCGGACTCCCGCCGGTGGAACCCCCGTCGTCACACCGTCACCAGTCGTGGACGCTGCCGTCGCGCAGCCGGTTCACGGGCAGGTACTTGCGGTCGTACGGGAAGCGGGCGGCGGCCTTCTCGTCGAAGTCGACGCCGATCCCCGGCCGGTCGCCGGGGTGCATCAGACCGTCCTCGAACCGCCACGACGTCCGGAACACCTCCTCGTACGGGCTGAGATGGCTCATGTACTCCTGCATGCCGAAGTTGGCGACGGAGAGGTCGACATGGAGGGCTGCGGCGAAGGAGACGGGCGAGAGGTCGCCCGCGCCGTGCGAGCCGGTACGCACCCCGTACAGCTCCGCCAGGGAGAAGATCTTGCGGAGGTGGCTGATGCCGCCCGCGTGCGACACCGAGGTGCGGATGTAGTCGATCAGCCGGTTGGTGATCAGGTGCTGACAGTCCCAGATGCTGTTGAAGATCTCGCCGACCGCCAGCGGGGTGGTGGTGTGCTGCCGGATCACCCGGAAGGCGTCCTGGTCCTCGGCGGGGGTGGGGTCCTCGATCCAGAACATCCGGTAGGGCTCAAGGGACTTGCCCAGCCGGGCCGCCTCGATCGGCGAGAGCCGGTGGTGCACGTCGTGCAGAAGCTGGAAGCCGTAGCCGAACCGCTCCCGGACCGCGGCCATGTAGGTGGGCACGAAGTCGAGATAGGCGCCGGTGTCCCAGTTCTCCTCGGTCGGCAGACTCCCGTCCGCCGGCTCGTAGGTGACCCCGTCGCCCTTGCGCATGCCGTACACGCGCTCAAGTCCCGGCACCGCGGCCTGCGCCCGGACGGCGCGGAAGCCGCGGCCGAGGAAGCGGTCCACGTCGTCGAGGAGTTGGGGGATGTCGTTGCCGCTCGCGTGGCCGTAGACGGTGACGCCCTCCCGGGCCGCCCCGCCGAGCAACTGGTAGACGGGGAGTCCGGCGACCTTGCCCTTGATGTCCCACAGCGCCACGTCGACGGCGGCGATCGCGGTCATGGTGACCGGGCCGCGACGCCAGTAGGCGCCCTTGTAGAGGTACTGCCAGATCTGCTCGATACGGTCCGCGTCCTGACCGATCAGCAGGGGGCAGACATGGTCGCCGAGGTAGGAGGCCACCGAGAGCTCACGGCCGTTGAGGGTGGCGTCGCCGATGCCCGTCACACCGTCGGACGTGGTCAGTTTGAGAGTGACGTAGTTGCGTCCCGGGCTGGTGACGAACACCTGGGCGTCGACGATGGTGGCCATGCGGGCGGCCCGCCTTTCTGTGGGTGGGTGGGGGAGTCGGGTGCGAGTCGGAGCGAACAGGCTTCCGTGTCTTCTACGGCTCCTGCGGCTCCTGCGTCTTCTGCTGCCTCTGCTGCTTCTGCGGCTTCTGTGCGGGGCGGGTCGAGGCGGCGCGCAGCGCGGCGTCCACGGTGGCGCGGGCGCCGTGCCGGGCCAGGTCCCGCGCGTGGGCGGCGACCCGGTCGGTGAACTCCGCGCTGCCCGCGACGGGTTCGGGGAGCAGACCGCCCGCCTCCACCACCAGCCGCGCCGCCGCGCCGGGTTCACCGGCACGCCCGGCCAGCGCGCGCAGCCGGTCGGTCGCGTCGTCCCGTACGGCGCCGAGCGCCCGCTCGTCGTACGCCTCCCCGCCCCGGGTGACGATCCGGATGTACGCGGCCACACCGAGGGCCAGCACCTCGGGGACCGTGCCGGAGGCGAGACGGTGGGCGAGCGGCCCCGCCCAGCGCACCGGGATCTTCAGCGAGCCGTCGGTGGCGACCTGCGAAGTGCGGTGTCCGAGGGCCGGGTTGGCGAAGCGTTCGAGCAGCTCCTCGATGTACGCGGCGCCGTCGACCCCGTCCGGCACCTCGACGCTCGGCAGGATCTCCCGGGTCATGGCGTGCCGTACCACCGCGCCGAGGCCCGGGTCGCCGACCGCGCGGTCGACGGAGGGATGGCCGAGCAGCAGCCCGAGATAGGCGAGCAGCGAGTGGGCGCCGTTGAGCAGCCGCAGCTTCATCGTCTCGTAGCCCGCCACCTCGGGTGTGAAGACCGCGCCGGCCTTCTCCCAGGCGGGCCGCCCGGCCCGGAAGTCGTCCTGGAGGACCCACAGCCGGTACGGCTCGGCCGGTACCGGCACCGCGTCGCGCACCCCGAAGTGCCGGGTGACCAGGGCGCGGTGCGCGTCGGTGGTGGCGGGCGCGATGCGGTCGACCATGGTGCTGGGGGTCGACACCGAGGAGGCGAGGTAGGCGGTCAGCTCCTCGCGCTCGCCGGAGGGCAGAGCCGATGCGAACTCGTCCAGCAGCCGCCGGGTCCTGCTGCCGTTGTCCATCAGGTTGTCGCAGGGCAGCACGGTCAGCGGGGCGGCGTGGGTGCGTACGCGGCGTTGCAGACCGCGCAGCAGCAGTCCGAGCGGGGTGCGCGGGGCGGCGGTTCCGGTGAGGTCGGCGGCGACGCGCGGGTCGTCCAGGTCCAGGCCGCCGGACGGGGTGAACGTGTACCCCTTCTCCGTCACGGTCAGGGTGACGATCCGGGTGGCGGCGTCACCGATGGCGTCGACCACCGCTTCCGCCTGGTCCCCGCCGAGCAGCCCCGCGTGGTGCACACCCGGGACGTCCGCCCGTACGGAGCCGTCGCGGCCGAGGGTGAGCACGGTGTACAGCTCGTCCTGTGCGGTCATGCCCTCCACGACGGTCCTGGAGCGCTGGGTCGGTCCGGTGACCACACCGGTGATGCCCCAGGGGCCCTCCGTGTGCCGGAGCGCCTCGGCGGTGTAGACGGCCTGGTGGGCGCGGTGGAAGTTGCCGAGCCCGAGATGGACGATGCCCCGTTCGGGAGCGGTGCGGGGGCGGGAGAGGCCGGGCACGGGAAGCCGGGAGCGGGAGAGCGCCGGCGCGCTCGGGTCCGGGATCCGGCTCTGGCTCGGGTCGGTGTTCACACGGGCTCCTCGGTGGGTCTGCGCCGATGGGGGTGGACGCCGGTCCGTCGCGGCGTCCTCGATCTCCGGCGGGACTACCATACAAGCCTAGTATGGTAGGAGCAACGGTGGTGGCGGGAGGGCAGGGGGCCGGGCGCCGTGGGGCGGGCCCGGCGCCCGGCCTCCGGCTCCGCGCCCGCGGTACGGCCGGCCCCCGCCGCCTCAGTCGTTGGCGAAGCGCCGCGCCAGGGCGATCTCCCGTGCCGACTCGACCCCGGCCGCGATCCCGCCGTACAGAATTCCCCGGTCCCCGAGGAGCGACACCTCCGGCGGGGGCGGCTCGAACGGCAGGATCAGGGACAACTGCTCCTGGGCGACCGGGACGTAGCCGCCGAGTCTGCGCCCCACGCCGCCGCCGAGGATGACCAGCGCCGGGTCCACGACCGTGATCACCGCCGCCACGGTCAGGGCCGGCAGCCTGGCCTCCTCCGTCAGGACCTCGCGGGCGCGCGGGTCGCCGCCGCGGCCGTCATCACGTCCTCGGCGGTGACCGCTGCGGTCAGCCTGTTCTGCCGCGCCGCGGCGACGATCGCGTCGGCCGCCGTCGGCGTCTCCAGCATGCCCCGCGCAGCCCGCGCTCTTCGACCACGGCGAGCGCTTCACCTACCTGGGCGCCGAGGACTCCGCGCCCGGCGTCCGGGTCCGTGTCACCGGGCGCGTCCCCGGTGCCTGCACCCTGGCCCTCACGGGGGAGGACGCCACCGGGGAGATCCCCTCACCCGCCCGGTGATCCGCCCTCCGGCGCGGCGGAGCCCCGTACCGACCGGCCCACCTCGGAGCGGAGTTCGGTGAACTCCGGCAGCCGGCGGGTGGCGATCTGGTCCCGCCGCGCCGGGAGCCGTACCGGCAGATCGGCGCGGACCCGGCCGGGTCCCGGAGCCAGGACGACGACGCGGTCACCCACGTACACACTCTCGTCGATGTCGTGGGTGACCAGCAGGACCGTCATGCCCTCCGCCCGGTGCAGCCGCAGCAGCAGGTCCTCCAGGTCCTCCCTGGTCCGCGCGTCCAGCGCCCCGAACGGCTCGTCCATCAGCAGCAGCGACGGGCGGGCGGCGAGCGCCCGCGCGAGCGCGACCCGCTGCTGCATGCCACCGGACAACTGCCAGGGGCGGCGCCGCCCGGCGTCCGCCAGACCGACCTGCTCCAGCATGCGGGCCGCCGCCGCGTGACGGTCGGCCCGGCCCAGACCCTGACGGCGCAGCGGCAGCGCCACGTTGTCCCGTACGGACAGCCACGGGAAGAGCGAGCGGCTGTAGTCCTGGAAGACGATCCCGAGCCGTTCGGGCACACCGTCGACGGGCACACCGTCCACGGTGATCCGGCCCGAGGTCGGCCGGACGAGCCCGGCGACACACCGCAGCAGGGTGGACTTGCCGCACCCGGAGGGACCCACGATGGTCAGCAACTGCCCGTCAGGAACGCTGAGTTCGATGTCCCGGAGCGCTTCGGTCCCGCCAGCGGCGGAGGCGGACCCGCCCGCCGCGGCGCCGTAGCGGTGGCCGAGTCCCTCGATCCGCTCTACGCGCCGCTCACCCGGCCCACGGCGCGTAGAGCGGGGAGTCGTCGGCCGGGACCCGGATCCGCAGCAGCGCGGGACCCTCGTCGGGGCCGAGCGAGAGCACCCGGTCCAGTGCCCCCGGCAGCTCCGCCGGGCGCTCGACCGTGCTGCCCGGACAGCCGAACGAGGCGGCCAGCGCCGCGAAGTCGATCCCGGAGATGTCCGTACCCGGCACGGGGGTGATCCCGATCCGCTGCCCCAGGGCCCGCACCGCGCCGTAACCGCCGTTGTCCAGCAGGAGATACGTCACCGGGGCGCGGTGGCGCGCCGCCGTCCACAGCGCCTGCACCGAGTAGAGCGCCGAGCCGTCACCGAGCACACACACCACCCGCTCTCCGCCCGCGAGCGCCCGACCCACGGCCAGCGGCAGCCCCCAGCCGAGCGCGCCGCTGCCGGTGGTGAGAAACCCGCCCGCGGTACGGACGGGCAGCCGGGCGTGCAGGGCGTCCCGGTGACTGGGCGCCTCCTCCACCAGCACGGTGTCCGGGGGCAGCCGCTGCCCGAGCAGGTCCAGCACCAGTTCGGGCGAGATCTCCGGACCCGGCCGGACGGGCGGCGTCTCGGCCCGCACCGGGGGCGCGGGCCGGTCGGACCGCCGCACCAGAGCGGTGAGCGCCCGTACGGCCGGGCGGAGCGTGGTGACGATGCTGGTGCCGACCGGCAGCCAGGCGGCCTGACCCGGGTCGCAGTCCAGGTGGTACAGCTCGGTGCCCGCCGCGAGCGGGTCGGCCGCCACCTGCACGTGGTACGTGAACAGGGGCGCCCCCAGCGCGACCACCAGATCGTACGGGGCGAGCCGCGCCGCCAACTGGTCGGCCACGGGCGGCAGGAACCCCTGGAAGTACGGATGGCGCTCGTCGAACCCGGAGCGGCCGGAGAGCGGGCTGATCCAGACGGCCGCCCGGGTCAGCCCCGCCAGCTCGGCGACCTCGCGCACCGCGCCCTCGTCGTCGACGGCGGGCCCGACGACCAGCGCGGGCCGCCGCGCCCCGTCCAGCGCGGCGGCCAGTCGCGCCAGTGCCTCCGGGTCGGCGCCGTATCCGCCGTGCACGGTGCGCGGGGCGACCGGCTCGGCCTCCCGGTCCCAGTCGTCCTCCGGTACGGAGAGGAAGACCGGGCCCCTGGGGTGGGTCATGGCGACGCGGTGCGCCTCGGCGAAGGCGGCGGGCACATCGGCGGCCCGCTCCGGCTGCCGGCTGAACTTCACGTACGGGCGCGGGAACTGGGCGGGTTCGTCGGCCCCGAGGAAGGGATGGAGCGGGAGCAGCGCGCGGGACTGCTGGCCCGCGACGACCACCAGCGGCACCCGGTCCCGGCTGGCGTTGAACACCGCGCCGAGCGCGTGCCCGACACCGCCGGCCGAGTGCAGACTGACGAGCGCGGCCCGTCCGGTGCCCAGCGCGTGACCGGCCGCCATCGCGACGGCCGTGGACTCCTGGAGCCCGAGGACGTAACGGAAGTCGTCGGGCCAGTCGCGGAACATCCGCAGTTCGGTCGAGCCCGGGTTGCCGAAGACGGTCGTCATGCCGGTGGCCCGGCACAGGTCGACCACCACCTGACGGACGGTCGTGTTCATCCGGAACCCGCTCTCCTGAGTTTGGTGGGGGTGGGGCCGCGCTCCTCGCGCCGCCCGCCGAGGAGCCGTCGTTCGACGGCCAGCAGCACACGGTTGAGCACCTGCCCCACCACTCCGAGCAGCACGATCACCGCCCATACCGTCAGCAGGTCGGAGCGTGTCTGGGCGTCGACGAGCTGAAAGCCGATGCCGTTCGCGGTGCCGGGCAGCAGTTCGGAGAAGACCATGAGGATCAGCGAGAGCGACAGGCTCAGCCGCAGCCCGGCGAAGACGCGCGGCAGCGCGGCGGGCAGATGCAGCAGCAGGACCCGCTCGGCGAGCGGCATCCGCAGGGCGGCGGCGACCTCCAGACGCAGCGGATCCACACTCCGCACGCCGTCGGCGGTGTTGATCAGAACGGGCCAGAGCGCGCTGAGGACGATCGAGGCGAGCTGCATCCGGGTGCCCGGGTCGAACAGCACGACGAAGACCGGCACCAGCGCGGGCGGCGGCACGGCGCGCGCGAACTGGAGCACCGGATCGCACAGCGCGTACGCGTCGCGCGAGCGCCCCAGCACCAGCCCCAGCGCGACCCCGCAGACCGCGGCGAGCGAGAAGCCCGCGGCCACCCGGCCGAGGCTCGGCAGCAGATGGGCGACGGCGTCGTCGGTGAGAAAGGCCCGGTCCGGCGGCCCCGAGAACCACAGGGTGTGGCCGTGCGCCAGGATCCGCGCCGGGGTGGGGAAGAAGACGCTGCCGTACCCCCATGCCGCGAACTGCCAGACCAGCACCGCCCCGACGGGCACACCGATCCGCGACAGCGCCATACGGGAGGTCACGCGACATCCCTTCGGTGCTCGGGCGTCCAGGGGAAGAGCCGCCGCTCCGCCGCGAGAAGCGCCCCGTTGATCAGCAGCCCCAGCAGCCCCGCCCACACCACCGCGGCCAGCACGTCCCGGGTGCCGTCCGTGGCCGTGCCCGCCTGGGCGATGAAGATCCCGAGCCCTTCGCCGAACCCGGCGAGGATCTCCGTCGCCACCGCGAGGATCAGCGCGGTCGCCGCCGAGATCCGCACCCCGGCCGCGATGAACGGCGCGGCCGACGGCAGTGCCGCGCGCAGGAGGACGGAGAGCCGCCCGAAGCCGAAGGCCCGCAGCGTCTCCTCGGCGAGCGGATCGGTCTCGCCGAGCCCGTAGACCGTGTTGAACAGCACCGGCCAGACGGAGGCGAAGGCGACCAGCGCGACCGTGGTGGCGAACCCCGAGCCCAGCAGCAGCGACACCAGCGGGATCAGCGCCACGGACGGTACCGGGCGGACCAGTTCGACCAGCACCCGGACGGCCTCGTTCACCGCGGGGACGCTGCCCAGCAGCAGCCCGAGCGGGACCGCGACCGCGCAGGCCAGCGCCAGCCCGGCGGCCCACGCCTCCAGGGTGGCCCGTACCCCGCGCAGGAACGCCGGATCCCCGCCCAGCCGGACGGCCCGTACCAGCACCTCGGAGGCGGGCGGCAGATACGCGCTCCGCACCGGACCGGCACGGCCGAGCACCTCGCAGACGGCGAAGGCGGCGAGGACCCCGACCGCCCCGAGCAGCCGCGTCCGCAGCGTTCCCGCCGTGAGCAGCCGCGTCCGTACCGCCCCGACCGCCCCGAGCAGCCTGATCCGCAGCGCCCCCGGCGTCCGGGCCGTCGCGCCCACCGGCCCGTCTCACCTCCCCGGTGTGAAGAGCAGATCGGCGGCGTCCATGTCCCGGGTGAGCAGCCCCTGTTCGCGCATCATGGCGATGAGCCGGGTCAGTTCGGCGGCGCTCGACACCGGCGGGTACTCCGGCAGCCCGATGGCGGCGGCCTCGGCCGGTTCGATCTTCGTATAGCCGGGGAGCACCTGCTCCACGGCGTCGCGGTCCCGGTCCGCGATGGTCTGGGCCGCCGCGATCGCCCGCTGGAAGGCGGCGGCGGTCCTCGGATACGTGTCGACGAACCGCTGCGTGGTGACATAGCCGCTGAGCGGCAGTCCGTCGGCCGGCTCCGCGGCGCCGTCGATGACCGTACGGGCGTTCAGATCGCGCTTGATGGCCGAGGCGAAGGGCTCCGCCGCGTGTACGGCGTCCACCTGCCCCCGCTCCAGCAAGGCGCCCATCTGCTGGAACGGCACCTGGATATAGGCGGGGAGCCCCGAGCCGCTCTCGCGCAGCACGCTGTTCAGGGTGAGCGACTGGATGTTGTTGAGGATGTTCACCCCGACGCGTTTGCCCCGCAGATCCTCCGGTGTCGTGATGTCCGAGCCGGGCAGCACCAGGACGCCCATCATCCGCGGCGCGTTCCTGGCCCCCTCGGCGAGCACCCGGGTGGCGAGCGTGCCCCTCTCCCGTGCCTGGAGGAACGTCACGAAGTTGGCGCCGCCGATGATGTCGACCTGACCGTTGGCGAGCGCGGGCAGCGCCTGCACGCTCTGCTGGACCGGCCGGACGCGGACGGTCAGCCCCTGTTCCGCGAAGAGGCCCCGGTCGATGGCGATGTGGAGCGCCGCCACATCGGCCAGCGGCAGCCCGGCGACGGTGAGCGTTCTCTTCTCCGGTCCGCCCGGGGAGCCCGAGGCGACGGCCGGTCCGCCGGCGGAGCCCCGGGAACCGTCCCCGCCACCGCCTCTGCAGCCGGCGAGGAGGAGCGGGAGGATCAGTGCGACGATGACCAACTCGACGCGAAAGATGCGCAGTCGGGGTCCCATGTCGTTTCACGATAGAGGCTGGGTACCGACCGCACCATAGGGCCTGCGGCCGGTCCGGACGGGCGCGGGGCGCCGGGTCCGGGCCGGCCTTTCACGACCCCGCCTCCTAGAAGCCGGTTCCGAGACCTTCCACGACGTACGCGCACTCCGTGTAGATGTAGCCGGGCTGGAGCTTCGCCGTGTCGGCGCCGGAGGAGGTGGCCGTACTGCTGCCGGACTTGTGCAGGAAGTAGGTCGTCCCGGCGGGCAGGCTGATCGTCTTCTGCGGATAGTTCTTGTTGCCCTTGCAGGCGGTGACCGAGGCGCCGATCGCGGTCGGGTACCGCGAGCAGCTTCCGCAGCCCTTGAGGGTGACGCTGCCGGTGACCGGGCCCGTGTACAGGACCTCGACCTCGTCGGGGCTGTCGTTCTTGATCGTCACCGAGATGGAGCCGCCCGAGGCCGTCGTGGGCAGCCGCTTGCCCGCGGCGGGCTCGTCCGCGGCGATCTCCGCGGCGATCGCGATCTTCTCCGCGCGCGCCCGGTTCCTGTCGTTCCTGTACGCGGTCAGGAAGTCGTTCATGGTGGTCCGTGCGGTGTCGAACTCGCCGTCCCGGTACTGCTGGACGCCGCACTCGTACGTACCCGACCGGATGTGCGTGTCCGCCCGTCCGCTGTCCTCGCCGAGCGCGTCGGCCACCCCCGCGGCCTGTCCGGGCAGCGCCGCCGCCTGCGCCTTGAGCGTGCGCAGCTCGTCGGTGGCCGCGCAGGAGCCGGCGCCCCCGATGCCCTTGGCGGTCTTCCCGATCAGGGCGCGGAGGGCCGGCTCGACCTTCGCCGCCGCCCCGGACTCCGGGAAGACGGTGAGGAGTTCGGCGAGGTTGCCGCCGTCCTGCGCGACCCTGACGTCCTTGCCGAGGCGCTCCGCGCCGCACTCGTACAGCGAGGTGGCGAGCCGCTCGTCGGGCCAGGTGGCCAGCGCGCCGAGCCGCTTCCTGTCCACCGTGCCCGGGACCGTGCGCAGATACTTCAGCGGCTCTATCGCGCCGCAGTAGTCCTTCTCCCCGTACGGGGCGCCGACCGTCTCGTAGTACGCCGTGAGCCGGCTCGGGACGCGCTGCGCGGCCCGGGAGTCCGGATGGTCCGCCTGGAGGTCGCGGTAGGTGGCGAGCGCCTCGACGAGAGCGGGCCGGGACGTGAGGAACGGCTCGATCCGCGCGCCCTCGACCAGTTGGTCGGCCTCGCCGAGCCGGTCCAGCAGCATCTTCTGCGTGGCCTCCTCGCGCGCCCGGTCGTAGAGCACCACACCGCCGAGGGGCGCGGCGAGCAGCGCCAGTCCGAGCACCAGGGCGACGGCCGCGCGCGGCGGCCAGGAGAGCGGGGTGCGCAGCCCGAGGGCGGCGCCGTGCACCGCCGCGAGCGCCAGGAAGAGCAGATACCCGGTGAGCGCCCCGCCGGAGACTCCGTCCGGGTCCGCGGGCAGGGCGACGAACAGCAGGAGACCGGTCGCCGCCCAGCAGAGGACCATCGCCGGCAGGCGGCGCGTCAGCGCGTAACCCAGCCCGAGACCGCTCAGGTTGAGCAGGGCCACCGCCACGGCGCGCAGCGGGTCGGCCGGACCCTGCGGTACGGCGGGCGGCACGGACGGCGGCGGAGGCACCGGGAAGCCGTCGGCCCCGCCGTATCCGCCGGCCTCGCCGTATCCGCCCGGCCTGCCGAACCCTCCGGCGCCGCCGAACTCTCCGGACCCGCCGGACCCGCCCGCACCGCCGGGCTCCTCGGGCTTGCCGAACTCCACGGGCCCCGTGGCCCCGCCGCTTCCGCCGCTTCCGCCGAACCCGCCGCTCCCGCCGGCTCTGCCGGATTCTCCGCTTCCGCGCTGCTCGTCCCAAGACATCGCGACTCCCCCCAGTCGTCGAACTCACCCCGTGCGGAACCGCATTGTAGTGCCCTCCCGGCGATGTCTGCCCCGCAGTGGACCCCCGCACGCACGGCCATGACCTGCGGCTAAACCTCATGCGACATCCGGAACCACGGTTGTCGCCCGCTTGCCCCTCCGCCCCGCGACTCTTGACAGGCCACACACGCCTCCCTACTTTCACGGGGCAGGTGAAACGATTCATTGCCGAGTCGTATCGGAGCCGCATGGTGATCAGCAGAAGACGACTGCTCGGAACCACCGCAACTGTCCTGGGCACCACCCTGGCCGCGGGGCCCCTCCCCGCCGCCCGCGCCGCCCCCACCGCCCCGGCCGGGGGGAGCGCGGCGAAGGCGGCGCTGCGCGTCACCGCGCCGACCGTCGAATACGTAAGCCGGCCGCTGGGCCTCGACACCCCTCACCCCAGGCTGAGCTGGCCCTTCGTCTCCGCGCGCCCCGGTGGGCGGCAGACCGCCTACCAGGTACGGGTCGCCACCTCGCCGGACCGCCTGACCCGGCCCGATGTCTGGGACAGCGGCAAGGTGGTCTCGGCGCAGTCCGTCCTGGTGCCGTACGCGGGCCCGGCGCTCGCCTCCCGTACCCGCTACCACTGGACCGTGCGCGTCTGGGACGCCGACGGCGCCCCCTCCGAGTGGACCGCCCCCTCCTGGTGGGAGACCGGACTGACCGCCCCCGCCGACTGGTCGGCCCGCTGGATCGGCGCCCCCGCCGCGCTGGTCTCCGCGCCCTCGCTGAGCGGCGCCTCCTGGATCTGGTTCCCCGAGGGCGCCCCCGGCGGCGACGTCCCCGCCGCCACACGCTGGTTCCGTACCCGGATCGACGTCCCGGAGGGCGTCACCCGCGCCCGTCTCGTCCTGACCGCCGACGACGGCTTCACCGCGCTGGTGGACGGTGTCCAGGTCGCGCACACCGACGCCGACGGGCCCGCGGAGAACTGGCGCCGCCCCCTCGTCGCCGAGGTGACGGACGCGCTGCGCCCCGGCGCCCATGTGATCGCCGTGTCCGCCGTCAACGCGACGGTGAGCCCCGCCGGACTGCTCGGCGTGCTGGAGCTGACCACCGCCGACGGGGTCCGCGTCCTGCCCACCGACGCCACCTGGCGCACCACCGACCGACAGCCCGCCGATGACTGGACCTCCACCGGCTACGACGACACCGCCTGGCCCGCCGCCCGGGTCCTCGCCCCGTGGGGAGCCGGACCCTGGGGGCGGATCAGCGTCTCGTACGCCCCCGCCGCTCAACTGCGCCACGAGTTCCGCCTCCGGCGCGGGACGGTCGCGCGGGCCCGGCTCTACGCCACGGCCCTCGGCCTGTACGAGGCCCACCTCAACGGCGCACGTGTCGGCGAGGACCGGCTCGCGCCCGGCTGGACCGACTACGGCAAGCGGGTCCAGTACCGGACGTACGACGTCACCGCCCTGCTCAGACCCGGCGCCAACGCGCTCGGCGTGACCGTCGCGGCCGGCTGGTACGCGGGGAACATCGCCTGGTTCGGCCCGCACAACTACGGCGAACGCCCTGCCCTGCTCACCCAGTTGGAGGTCACCTACACCGACGGCAGCACCGAACGGGTGGTCTCGGACACCGACTGGCGCGCCGCCACCGGCCCGGTCACCTCCGCCGATCTGGTGATGGGCGAGGAGTACGACGCCCGGCTGGAGACCGACGGCTGGACGCGCCCCGGCTTCGACGCGACGGGGTGGCTGCCCGTCGACACCGCCGAAGGGGCGCCGGCCGCGGTGGTCGCCCAGATCGACGCCCCCTCACGGGTGGTGACCCAACTCCACGCGAAGACGGTCACCGAACCCCGGCCCGGCGTCTTCGTCCACGACCTCGGCCAGAACATGGTCGGCACGGTCCGGCTGACCGTCTCCGGCGCCGCGGGCACCACCGTACGGCTGCGCCACGCCGAGGTCCTGAACCCCGACGGCACCCTCTACACCGCGAATCTGCGCACCGCGCGCGCCACCGACACGTACATCCTCAAGGGCGGCGGCCCGGAGACGTACGAGCCCCGCTTCACCTTCCACGGCTTCCGCTACGTCGAGGTGACGGGCGTACGCGGCAGACCGTCGCGCGACGCGGTCGTGGGACAGGTCATCCACACCGCCGCGCCCTTCACCATGGACTTCGCCACGAACGTCCCGCTCCTCGACCGACTGCACCGCAACATCACCTGGGGACAGCGCGGCAACTTCCTCTCCGTACCCACCGACACCCCCGCCCGCGACGAACGGCTCGGCTGGACCGGCGACATCAACGTCTTCGCCCCCACCGCCGCCTACACCATGGAGTCGGCGCGCTTCCTCACCAAGTGGCTGGGCGACCTGCGCGACGGCCAGCAGAGCGACGGCGCGTTCCCCGATGTCGCGCCGGTCGTCGGCGAGGAGATCATCGGCAAGGGGGTGGCGGGCTGGGGGGACGCCGGGGTCACCGTGCCCTGGGCGCTCTACCAGGCGTACGGGGACACCCGCGTCCTGGAGGAGTCCTGGGACGCGATGCTCGCCTGGCTCGACTACCTGAAGCGGCACAGCAGCGGACTCCTCCGCCCCGACGAGGGGTTCGGGGACTGGCTCAACATCGAGGACGAGACGCCCAAGGACGTCATCGGCACCGCCTACTTCGCCCACAGCGCCGACCTCGTCGCACGGACCGCCGAGGTCCTGGGCGAGGACCCGGCTCCGTACACCACCCTGTTCGGGGCGGTCCGCGACGCCTTCCGCGCCGCGTACGTCTCCCCGGACGGGCGGGTCAAGGGCGACACCCAGACCGCGTACGTCCTCGCCCTCTCCATGGACCTGCTGGCCGACGCCGACCGCGCCCCCGCCGCCGACCGGCTGGTCCGGCTCATCGAGGACAGGGGAGGGCATCTGTCGACGGGCTTCCTCGGCACCCCGCGGCTGCTGCCCGTCCTCACCGACACCGGACACATCGACGTCGCCTACCGGCTGCTGCTCCAGCGGACCTTCCCGAGCTGGGGGTACCAGATCGACCGGGGCGCCACCACCATGTGGGAGCGCTGGGACTCCATCCGGCCCGACGGCACCTTCCAGGACGCCGGGATGAACTCCTTCAACCACTACGCGTACGGCTCGGTGGGGGAGTGGATGTACGCGCACATCGCCGGTATCGCCCCGGGCGCCCCCGGCTTCAAGAAGATCATCGTCCGGCCGCGCCCCGGCGGCGGGGTGACGGAGGCGGGCGGGCGCTTCGACTCCCTCCACGGACCGGTCATCACCCGCTGGAAGGTGACCGGCGGCGGCTTCCGGCTCACGCTCACCGTGCCCGCCAACACCACGGCGGAGGTCTGGATCCCCACCACGGACCCGGCGCGCGTCCGCCACGGGGAGACCCGCTTCCTGCGGACCGCCGAGGGGTGCGCCGTGTACGCGGCGGAACCGGGCACCCACCGGTTCACGGGCTGAGGCGTGCGGAGCCCGGCCCTTCCCGCCGCGGGAGGGCCGGCCTCACCCCCGTACGGTCCGTCAGCCGAGGCGGTCGCGCCGCGCGTGGGCGCCGCCCCGCGGATAGGTGCACAGCAGAAAGATCGTGGCGAGGACGGCGACGGCCTGCGCGACGACCGTCAGCCGTTTCTGCCCGTACCAGACGGGCTCGTACATGTTGGGGACAGGACCCAGCGTCCCCACGTCGACATAGCGGTAGACCAGCAGCAGCGCCAGGCCGCCCGCCGCGACCAGCCAGGCGAAGGCGTCGCCCGGGATGCGGCGCCAGACCAGCACCAGCAGCGCCGCGAGCGCCGCCAGAGCGGCCTCGGCACGGAACAGGTCGCCCTGCCCGATCCCGGCGGAGACGGCGTCGTACCGGTCGGCGAGATGCGCGTGCAGATACGCGTCCACCGCGAGACCGGCCGCGGCCAGCACTCTGGCGACGGTGCGCAGCGGCCCCAGGGTCCTCCGGCGGCCCGGCGGCGCGGTGAACTGGTTCGCGGACATCGTTCCTCCCGGGCTCGGCGGCACCACCCCCACTACACGGCACGCCGGACCACCGGGCCACCGGGGCGGAGCCGTCCGGCGTACCGGCCTCCGTACGTCCCGCTCCGCCGAGGTACGTACGCGATGGCCGTGCCCAGGGGGCCCGCTCCGCTGTTGACCTGACGGCGGGTCCGCGTGGTGACGCGCCGGCGCGGTGACACCGCGGTGGAGCAGTGAGGAGTCTGACGCAGTGAATCCGAGTGACACGAGCCTGTGGAACCTGCCGGCCCCGCGCCCACGCCGCCGGATCGGCCGCTGGTTCGCGCTGGCGGCGGCGCTCGTCGTACTGGGCGCGGCCACCACCGGAGGCTGGATCTACACCCGGCTCAGCGGCAACATCCACGGCGCGGGGGTGACCGGGGCGCTCGGCGACAACCGGCCGCGCGCCGCCCAGGGCGGTGAGAACATCCTGGTCATCGGCTCGGACAGCCGGGCGGGTTCCGGTGACGCCTACGGCAGCGGACTGACCTCGATGCAGTCCGACACGCTGATGCTGCTGCATCTCGGCGGCAGCGGCCGGTGGGCCACGGTGGTCTCCTTCCCCCGCGACTCGTGGGTGCGGATCCCCGCCTGCGACCGGGGCGACGGCGTCATCTCGGCCGTCCACCACTTCAAGATCAACGAGGCGTTCGCGATCGGCGGCTCCGCCGGGGACACGGCCAGGGCCGCCGCCTGCACCATCAGAACGGTCGAACAGAACACCCGGGTACGGGTCGACCACTTCATGATCGTGGACTTCCGGGGGTTCACCGGCATGGTCGACGCCCTCGGCGGCGTCGAGGTCTGCCCCGCGGAGCCGATCCACGACACGAAGGCGGGACTGGATCTCGAAGCGGGCTGCCAGACGGTCAGGAACGAGCAGGCGCTCGGCTATGTACGGGCCCGCTACAGCCTCGGTGACGGTACGGACCTCGGCCGGATCGGCCGCCAGCAGGAGTTCATGCGGGCGCTCGTCACCAAGGCGAAGGCCGCGCTGCACCGCCCCGCGGCGCTCTACCGGTTCCTGGACTCGGCCACCGGGGCGCTCACCACCGACCCCCAACTGGCCGGTCTCGCCCCGCTCCAGGCACTGGCCTCCGGTCTCCGGGGCCTGCCCACCGACCGGATCGCGTTCCTGACGGTGCCCAACTATCCCCGGCAGCGCGATGTGCCGGGCGACACGGCCAATGTCCTGTGGCACCCGGCCGCCGCCCGTACCCTCTTCACGGCGCTCACCCAGGACCGGGAGCTGACCCGCGCCACGCTCGCGGCGGCGACGCCCCCGCTGCCCCCGGCGGCGGGCACCGTGGCGGTGACCGTCCTCAACGGCACCGGCGTCCCCGGCAGGGCCCGCGCGACCGCCGAGCGGCTGCGGGCGCTCGGCTTCCTTGTCGCCGCCACCGGCAACGCGCCCGCTCCGGCGGGACGTTCCTCCCTCACCTACCCGGAAGGGCTCGCGGAGCAGGCGCGGACCCTGGCCGACCGGCTCCCCGGGATGGAACCGGTCCCCGCCGGGGCGGCCGGGGCGGACCGGGGGACGGTGACGCTCACGGTGGGCCCGGACCTGCCCGAGCCCGTCGGCTGAACGCGACGCCCCCGGTCAGCCCTGCCGGTGGAGGGTGACCAGGGTGGTGTACGCGCGCTGGAGGAACGCCTGGTCGAGCGCCGGGGTGGAGTTCGCCAGCGCGACCACGGCGGTGCGGCGCTCCGGGACGAAGCCCGCGAAGGCGGTGAAGCCCCGGGTGGCGCCGGAGTGGTGGTACGCCGCCCCGTCCGGCCGGACGCGGATGTTCCAGACGAGCCCGAGCCGGCGGGTACCGCCGCGCAGGGCGAGCCGGGGCCGTACCGCCTCCGCGAGCGCGGCGCCGAGCGGCCCGTCCGCCGCGCCGCCCGCCGGACCCCGCGCCAGGGCGTCGAGGAGGTCCAGCAGTTCGGGCGCGCTGGAGCGCAGCGCGCCCGCGCCCGGCAGTCCGGGGATCAGCCAGGACGGGCGCGGCCTGCCGTGCCAGTACCCGGTGGCCTGCGGAAGACCGGGATCGCACCCGGTGCGGCGCAGACCGAGCGGGGCGAGGACGCGCTCGGCGAGGAGCTCCCCGTACCCCGGGCCGCCCGGGGCCGCCCGGGTGAGGAGATGGCCGAGCAGCCCCACACCGAAGTTGGAGTACCGCACCCGCTCGCCGGGGCGGGCGTGCGGCCGGGTCCGGGCGAGGGAGTCCAGCAGGTCGTCGGTGGTGAACGCGGCGTACGGGTTGGAGAACCACCGCGGCGCCGCCCCGGCGAGCAGACCGGGCGGCAGCCGGGGCAGCCCCGCGGTGTGCGTGGCGAGATGGAGCAGGGTGATGGGGCCGCCGCGCTGCCGGGGCAGCGCCCCGGGCGGCAGGAAACGGGTGAGCGGATCGCCGTACGCGACCTCTCCCCTGGCGGCCTGTTCGGCGAGGAGCAGCGCCGTGAAGCACTTGGTGAGCGACCCGATCTCGAACCGGGTGTCCGCGGTGACCGGTTCGTCGCCGCCGGACACGGTGGTGCCGTACGGGACGACGGCCCGCTCCTCGCCCCGGCGCAGCGCGACCACCACCGCGCAGGCGCCGGAGGCCGCCGAGGCCAGCGCGTCGGCGGGGGCGCGCGCCCACACCGGCGGTTCGCCCTCGCCCCCGCCGTCCGCCGCCCGGACGGCCGGCGCGGGTGCGCTCACCGCTCGCCGCCGAGGGCGCGCGCGACCGTGAGGGTGCCGACGACGGCCGCCACCACGGTGGTGTGGTGGTGGGTGGCGAACCGTTCGGCCGCATCGCCCTCGACGGGCGCGCCGTCCCGGGGCAGCAGTCCGTCCTCCCGCTGGACGGCGGCGAGCCGCGCCCAGTCGGCCGGGTCGATGTGCGGCTCGGGCAGACAACTGCCCACGATCATCAGCTCGGCCACCAGGTCCCATTCGCCGATCTCGGCCCAGATGTCGATCCAGACCGGCAGCCAGCGGCCGAGGTAGCCCGCCAGATCGGCGGGGAGGTCCCCGGGCAGACGCCCCCAGTCGGTGATGTGGAAGACGGTGTGCGTCATGTTGTACGCGGTCATCCAGTCGATGAGCCAGGGCTCGGGGAGCGCGCCCAGCCAGGTCTCCCGGGTCAGCCGCGCCCAGTCGGCGGCGCGCCCGCCCCCGTCGAAGCCGCTGATACGGGCCGCGTTGGCGACGGCCAGGCGCCGGTTGGGCACCATCTCCATGGCGCGCGCCGAGCGCAGCGAGGTGGTGTGGCCGAGCAGCCGGTCCAGCTCCTCGTGGCGGTAGCCGCTGCGCGCGAAGTGCGCGTACGTCTCCAGCGGATCGCTCATCAGCGGGTAGCGCAGCAGCCGCTCGTGGAGCATGTCCCCGCCGCCGAGCTGCTTCCAGGTGAAGTCCAGCAGCTCGCGGGCGAGCCGTAGCTCCGTACTGCCGGCCACCGCCTCCCGCAGGACGAGCGAGGCGGCGAGCGCGGTCTCGCCCAGCGGCTTGTAGACGGTGTTCGGTTCGGCGAGTTCGGCGGTGGTGTCGGGCGGGAGCGCGCCGTGCTCGCGGTGGGTGTGGAGCCAGCCCAGGGCCCGCAGGCTGACGTGGTGGGCGGTCTGTGTGACGGACATGGCCATCGGGTCTCGGTCCGATCGGGGCGGTTCTGCGGGGTGCGGGGGCGGGCGGCGGCCGGGGCCGCCGGGGTCATACGGTGAGCAGCCTGCGGGCGATCGCGGTGTCCAGCGCGAGCCGGTCGCCGCCCGCCAGCAGGGAGATGTGCTCCACGAGCGGCACCGGGTCGAGCGGTGTCCGTACCCCGTCGCTGTGCAGCCAGGCGAGCCAGCGCACGATCCGCGCGGCGGTCGGGTAGTCCCGGCGCAGTACGGCGCGGGTCGCCCCGCGCGCCAGTCCGAGCGGGGAGCTGCGGGCCGCGTCGTGCACCGGGCCGTCCAGTCCTGGCAGGGCCAGGGTGGAGAGCTGTCCCATCGTCACGGACCAGGCGGCCCAGCCGTCGCCGTCCGCCGCCGCCGGTCCCGTGGGCGGGGGAGGCGCGGGCCGAACGGCGGCGGGCCGGCCGTCGGTTCCCCGGCTCCGGCTCCCGCCGCTCTCCCCGGACAGCGCGGCCAGCAGGGTGACGGTGCCCCAGTCGCGCCAGGCCATCAGCCAGGGGTTCGCGGGTCCCGCGGGCGGTGGCGGGGTGACGTCCCGCGCGGGCGGCAGGGCGGTGAAGGCCAGCGCGACCGCCTCCACGTCCCGGGGGTGCACGGGGGCGCCGGCGAGCAGGGCGGGGGCGAGGGAGTCCGCGCCGAGGATCCTGACGGCGGCCAGCGCGGCGCCGGGATCCGGTGCGCTCTCGACGTGTTCGGCGACCATGGCGGTGCCCCCGGCGCCCCGAAGGGCACCGAGGGCACGTCGTGCCAGGCCGGCCGCCGATTCTTGATAGGAGGTCTGCGACCGGTCGGGGCTCATCGGCCCTTCGGCTCCTTGGGCTCCTTCGGGGACAGAAGGGCCAGCAGCAGCAGAACGCCGCCCGCTTCCGGCGCGTACACCGGGGCGTCGCTGAAGGGTGCCTCGGGTTCGGCCATCGCCATACCCAACGCGTCGGTGTCCAGAGTGATTTCGGTCGGCCTCATGGTCTGAGAAAGCATGGTGGGCTCCTCATGTAGATGCCATCGCCCTTTCTGGGCTATGCCGAAGCCAACTTTAGGCATAGATCGACAAATCAACCAGTTGGGACAAAAGTTTGATACTTCATTCCGTATGTCCGTTCTAAGTCGATCGACCGTCAGGGACATGGAAGGGGACCGTGGTCACGACGATTTTCGGTAGCGGCCGGAGCGCGCGCCGCAGCCGCCCCGCCAGCCGGCTGTGCAGGATCCGGTGCCACCAATGGCGTACGACGATCTCCGGGATGATGACGGTGATGGTCAGGTCCGGCCGCTGACGGTGCAACGACTCCACATAGCTGATCAGGGGGGTGACGATGGCTCGGTACGGGGAGACGATGATCCGCAGCGGCAGATGGTCGCCCCACAGCAGCCAGTCCGCGCGGAACCGCTCGGCGTCCTCGTCGCTCGGACTGACGTGCAGCGCGAGGACGGGCTGCTGGAGCGAGGCGGCGTAGGCGAGCGCGCGCATGCTCGCCCGGTGCAGCGAGTCCAGCGCCACGACGGAGAGATGACGGACCTCCTCGGGCGACTCCTCCGGCTCCGCGTCCGCGCTCTCCGTCTCCCCGGCCCCGGCGCCCCCGGCCGCCGCGCCTCCCGCGGTCCCCGCCCGTCGGCCCGGCCGGGGCTCCCCGCCCGCCAGGGGCGCGATCGTACGGCTCGGGATCTCGATCCGCTGCGGCCGCAGCCGCAGCGCCTCGGTCACCCGTGCGTAGTGGCGGTGGATCCGCGTCGTCACCAGCAGGAACAGCCCGACGGCGAGGATCGCGAGCCACGCGCCCTCGGTGAACTTGGTGATGCCCGCCGTGATGAAGACCAGCGCCGACAGCACCGCGCCGGTGGCGTTGAAGCCGAGGCTCTTGCGCCAGTGCCGCTCCCGTCCGCGCCACCAGTGCACCACCATGCCGCTCTGCGACAGGGTGAACGCGAGGAACACCCCCACCGCGTACAGCGGGATCAGCGTCGCCGTGTCGCCGTCGAACGCCACATAGACGAGCGCCGCCGCCACGGAGAGCAGGATGATGCCGTTGCTGAACGCCAGCCGGTCGCCCAGCCGCAGGAAGATACGTGGCGCGTGACCGTCCCGCGCCAGCAGGAAGAGCACCCGGGGGAAGTCGTTGTACGCGGTGTTCGCCGCCAGCAGCAGCACCAGCGCCGTGGCCGCCTGGGTGAAGACGTACATCCCGCCGGAGCCGAAACTGTGGTGGGCGAGCTGGGAGAGCACCGTCTCGTTCGAACGGGGGACCACCCCCTCCAGATGGGTCATCGCGATCGTGCCGGCGAACAGCGCGATCAGCAGGCCGATCATCCAGGACAGCGTCGTCCGCGCGTTGCGCCAGGGCACGGGCTTGAACGCGGGGACGGCGTTGGAGATCGCCTCGATCCCGGTCATCGCCGTCGACCCCGACGCGAACGCCCGCATCACCAGCAGCAGCCCCACCCCCTCCACCGCGTGCAGCGGCGGATGCGGGACGGGCTCGAAACCGCGCCCCGCCGCGTCGTACAGACCGAACGCCACCAGCGCGAAGATGGCGACGATGAAGGCGTACGTGGGCGCCGCGAAGAGTGCGCCCGCCTGCCGCACCCCCCGCAGGTTCCCCGCCAGCAGTACGGCGATGACCAGCACCCCGATCGGCACCACGTCCCCGGAGAGACCGGGGATCGCCGAGGTGACCGCGGCCATCCCCGACGACACCGAGACCGCCACGGTGAGGATGTAGTCCGTCATCAGCCCGGCCGCCGCCACCAGCCCGGGGATCCGGCCCAGATTGTCCGTCGCGACGATGTACGAGCCGCCGCCGTGCGGATACGCGCGGATGGTCTGACGGTACGACAGCCCCACGGCCAGCATCAGGAAGACGATCGCCAGCGCCACCGGCACCGAGTAGGCCAGCCCCGCCGTACCGCCCAGGACCAGCACCGCGAGCAGCGCCTCGGGTCCGTACGCCACCGACGACAGCGCGTCCGCCGAGAGCACCGGCAGCGCCACCACCTTGCGCATCCGCTCCCGCACGATCGCCGTCGAGCGCAGCGGCGCGCCCAGCACCGCCCGGCGCAGCCGGGCCCCGGGACCGCCGGCCGGGGCCGGGGCCTTGGGCTCCCCGCCCGCCGCCGCTCCCGGCGGTCCGCCGACCGTGGTGACATGGACGAACCTGCCGAAGCGCGGCGGCACGATCTGCTCGGGCTCGGGGTAGCTGCCGAGGTCCGGGTCGACGGGCAGCGCGCCCCGCCAGGCCGCCGGGGCGGCGGACGCCCGCCCCCACTCCTGCCCGATCAGGCGCAGTGTGTCGTCGTCTCCCCGGGATGCTTGAGTATCCGTCACGCCGTCGAGTCTCTTCGCAGGACCGCGCCCACCGCCCCGGCTGACGCCCACGACACACACGCCCGCACGGCGACAACCCGTACGGCCGAACCGACCGGATCCGATCACACCGGGTGACCGGATGAGCGCGGTGTGACCGGAAACCTTGGTTTAACGGAAGCGCAACCGCCCGGAACCAGAGCGCCGCGACAGTGACTGGCAACTGTTTACAGACCTTCCTGAACAGGGAGAACGCCAGTAGGGAGCAGTCCGGTGAGAGTTGGAACCACGCGAACAACCGCGGTGTGCGCGGCTGTTGTCCTGATGGCCGGCCTGTCCGCCTGTGGCGGATCGGGGTCGGCGGCGCCCGCCGGACCTGCCGAGGTCGCACCACCGAAGAACCTCGCCACGTCCGGCACCCTCACCTACGGCACGGCGGCCACCTTCCCGCCCTTCGAGTCCAAGGCGCCCGGCGGCGACCTTCAGGGCTTCGACATCGACATGGTCGCCGCCCTGTCGAAGTCCATGGGTCTGAAGCCCAAGGCCCTGGACATCGACTTCGACGGCCTCATCCCGGCGCTGGCCGGCCGGCGCACCGACATCATCAACTCGGCCATGTACATCACGCCCGAGCGGGAGAAGCAGGTCGACTTCGTCCCCTACCTGGTCATCGGGGAGACCCTGCTCACCCCGTCGGGCAACCCGAAGAAGATCTCCCGGGTGCCCGAGGACCTGTCGGGGCGGACCGTCGCCGTCACCCGGGGCGCGATCGGCGAGACGTACATGAACGAGTTCAACGAGGAGCTGAAGAAGCAGGGCCGCGCCCAGATGAAGATCATGTCCCTGCCCAACAACCAGGACGCGATGCTCGCCGTGCGCAGCGGCCGGGCCGACGCCTTCGACACCTCCACCCCGGGCGCCGCCGCCGCCCTCGCCGAGACCAAGGGCACCTTCACCCTCGCGGCGACCTTCAAGAACGAGACCAGGATCGGCATAGCCGTACGCAAGGGGGACACCGCGACCGCCACCGCCGTCACCAAGGCACTGGACCGCTTCGTCCGAAGCGGTGGCTACGCCGACCTGCTGACCCGGTACGAACTGCCCGAGTCCTCCGCCTACCTCACCGCCTCCGCCACCGCGTCCCCCGCCACCTCGGCCCCGGCCGGTGGATCGTGACGGGATTCCTGGACAAGGCGTTCTCCGCCGACTTCCTCACCGCCTCCCTGCTCACCTTCGGCCTGACCGTCCTGTCGATGGCGCTGGGCATCGCGGGAGGGGTGCTGCTCGCCCTGGCCAAGGGGGCCGGGTTCGCCCCGCTGCGCTGGTTCGCGGACGCCTACATCTGGTTCTTCCGCGGCACACCCGTCCTGCTCCAGCTCATCTTCGTCTTCAACGTGCTCCCGCTGTGGGGGCTGAGCCTGTCGCCGTTCACCTGCGCCGTGATCGCGCTCAGCCTCAACGAGGTCGCCTACATGGCGGAGATCGTACGAGGCGGACTCCTCGGCGTGGACAAGGGCCAGCGCACCGCCGCCCACATGCTCGGGCTCTCCGAGACGGGCATCCTGCGCTGGGTGGTCCTCCCGCAGGCGACCCGGCTGATCCTGCCGCCCACCGGCAACCAGTTCATCGGGATGCTCAAGACCTCGGCGCTCGCCTCCGTCGTCAGCGTCCAGGACCTGATGCTCACCGCCCAGCGGCAGGCCGCCGCCGACTTCGACTACGTCGGCTCCCTCGGCGCCGCCGCCGTCCACTACCTCGTCCTGACAACCGTGCTCACCCTCGCCCTGCGGCAGGTGGAGCGGCGCCTCGACATCGGCCGGCGCGCCTCGGCCCGCCGCGCCGGGACCCCCGTCGCCGATACCGCGGCGGCCCTCGACCCGGCGGCCCGATGACCGCCCCGCGGCGGGCGACCGCCGCCGTCACGACCGGCCTCACCGCCGCAACCCCCACCGCCGCAACCCCCACCGGAAAGGGCACCGCCATGAGCACCACCGCACCGGGCGCCGCCGTGACCAGGGGACGGACCGTCCTCGTGGCGGAGAACCTGGGCCGCAGCTACCACGGCAACGCCGTGGTCAGCGGGGTGGACCTGACCATCCCGGCCGGCCAGACCGTCGCCGTCCTCGGCCCCTCGGGGGCCGGCAAGTCCACCATGCTGCGCTGTCTGGCCGGGCTCGAACCCCTGGAGACCGGCAGCGTGGGCTTCCAGGGCGAACTGCTCTCCAAGGCGGGCTCCGCACCGCGCTCGGTCGGCGGCCGGATCGGCATGGTCTTCCAGCAGTTCAACCTCTTCCCCCATCTCACCGCCACCGAGAACGTCGCCCTCGCCCCCGTCCGGGTCCGGGGCGTGCCCCGGCAGCGGGCCAGGGAGGAGGCCCACACCCTGCTGGAGCGGGTCGGGCTCGCCGAGCGCCGCGACCACTACCCGTACGAACTCTCCGGCGGCCAGCAGCAGCGCGTCGCCATCGCCCGCGCCCTGGCGATGAGCCCGGAGCTGATGCTCTTCGACGAGCCGACCTCGGCGCTCGACCCCGAGTTCACCCGTGAAGTGCTCGCCGTCATGCGGGACCTGGCCGACAGCGGCATGACCATCGTCGTCGTCACCCACGAGATGGGCTTCGCCCGGCAGAGCGCCGACCGCGTCGTCTTCATGGCCGACGGCCGCATCGTCGAGGACGGACCCGCCGCGACGGTCTTCGACACGCCCCGGCAGGAACGGACCCGCGCCTTCTTCGAGCAGATCCCCGGAGAGTAGGACCATGACCACCCCACCCCCTCCGGGACGCCTCCACTCCACCCGCCCGAACGCCCCCTGGAGCCTGCGCAAACAGGACTGGGCCTACCAGCAACTGCGCGAACGCATCCTCACCGGCGCCCTCGCCCCCGGCCAGCAGCTCAGCCAGGAAGCCCTCGCCGGTGAACTCGGCATCAGCCGCGGCCCCTTGCGCGACGCGCTGTCCCGACTGGCCGCCGAACACCTGGTGGTGGACCGCCCGCACCAGAAGTCCGTCGTCGCGGAGGTCTCCGTCGCGGACGCCCGGGACATCTACAACGGGCGCGCCGCGCTGGAGAGCGTCCTCGCGGCGGCGGCCGCCCAGACCGACCGGTCCGCCCTGGCCGCCGACTTCGGCCTGCTCCTGGAGCGCCAGCGCATCGCCGTCTCCCTCGGCGACACCGCGCAGGTGCGCCTGCTCGACCGGCAGTTCCACGACGCCCTCTACACGCTGGCGGCCATGCCGGCCACCCTGGCCGCGCTCGACCAGCTCCGCGCGAAGAGCGACCGCTACGTCGCGCTCTACCTGGCGGACGCCCACCGCGCGCAGACCTCCGTGGACGAACACACCGCCATCCTCGACGCCTTCCTCGCCGGCGACGCCGAGCGGACCGCCGCGCTCACCCGCTCCCATGTCCTGGGCGGGCTCGGCGTCCTGACCGGATCCATCGACCAGCAGCCCGCCACCCTCTCGGACCGGAGCGGGCCCGTGCCCCCGCCCGCACCGGCTCCCCCCTCGACCCCCGCCCCGACCCCCGCCCGACAGTGAGGAACCAGATCGTGAACCACCTGCCCGACGCCATCGCACGGCTCTCCCTGCCCGAACACACCGCACGGCTCGGGATGTCCGTACGCGACGCCGAACGCCAGCTGGAGGACGCGCCGGGGCCGGACGTCCTCCTCGACGCCACCTACGCCGACACCCACCGCTTCCCCGCACCCGAGTGGGCGCTGCCCACCTTCACCGCGGCGGCGGGCGGCGACGGCATGACGTACACCCCCTACCGCGGCGACCGCGCCGTACGCGAGGCCGTCGCCCACAACGTCTCCACCGGACTCGGCATCCCCGCCTCGGGACCCGCCGACGTGATCCTCACCCCCGGCACCCAGGGCGCCCTGTTCACCGCGCTCGCCGCGATCCTCTCGCCCGGCGACCTGGTCCTCCTCCCCGACCCCGACTACCTCTCCACCGAACGGATGCTGCGCTACTTCGGCGCCCGCGTCCGCCGTATTCCGATGATCTGGCCGGACGAGTCCACCGGCGGCGCAAGGACCCGCCCCACCCTGGACCTCCAGGCGCTGGAGGACGCCGCCGCCGAGGGACCGCGCCTGATGGTCTTCTCGCACCCCAACAACCCGACCGGCGCCATCTACGGCGAGGAGACGATCGAGGCGATCGCCGACGCCGCCCGCCGCCACGACTTCACCGTCATCGCCGACGAGCTGTACTGCCGGCTGGTCTACGAGGGCGAGCGCTTCCACCACCTCGCCGCCTTCGACGGCATGGCCGAACGCACGGTCACCCTGCTCGGACCCTCCAAGACCGAATCCCTCTCCGGCTACCGGCTCGGCGTCGCGGTCGCGCCCACCGCGCTGGTCGACGCGATGGAGGACGTACAGTCCTGCACCGCGCTGCGCGCCCCCGCCTACGCACAGCATCTGCTGGCGCGCTGGATAGCGGAGGACGGCGACTTCCTCGACCGGCGGCTCGTGGAGTACCAGGCGCTGCGCGACACCACCGTCAAGAAGATCAACGCCTCCTCCGTGCTGCGGGTCAACGCGAGCTACGGCACGGCGTACCTCTTCCCCGAGGTCCTGACCGGGGCGGGCGACCAGGCCGTGGCGCTCGCGCTGAAGGAGCACGCGGGGATCGTCGTCAACCCCGGCTACCAGTTCGGTCTCGCGGGCACCGGCCGGATGCGGCTCTGCTTCGCCCAGGAGGAGACCGTGTGGGACGCGGCGCTCGACCGCCTCATCGAGGTCGTGGGCTCACTGGACCCCGCGTGACCACCGCCCCCGCGGAGGTGACCGGCGCCGCGTACGGCGTGGTCGGGCTGCCCCTTCGGCTGAAGCTCCGTCACCACTCCGTCGACACCGCCGAGCTGACGGAGGTCTTCCTCCGCGTACGGCTCGCGGACGGTGCCACCGGCTGGGCCGAGACCCGGGGCAACGGCGCGTACGCCACCCACCACACGGCCGCCTCCATCACCGCCGCGCTGGCCGGGCTGCCCCCGGCCGGCGACCCGGCGTGGGCCGATCCCGGGGCGCTCGCCACCGGCCTGGCCGCCCACTGCCCGCCGGCCGCCGCGCTGCTGGACATCGCCCGGCGCGACGCGGCGGCCCGCTCCCGGGGCCTCCCCCTGTGGGCGACGCTGACGCCCCCGGGCGGACCGGAAGGAACGGGGGAGGGGGCCGTCGTCACGGAAACGGCCCCCGCCCCCGGGCGCCCCGCCCGGCCGCCGCTGCCGACCCATGCCCCGATCGGGTTCGGCACACCGGAGGAGGCCGCCGCGCTGGCGACCGCCGCCGCGGAGGCCGGCTTCGGCCGGGTCAAGATCCGCGGGGGGGGCGCCCCGCACCCCCACCCCGCCCCCGGGGGGGCCGGCCACCGCCCCCCGCACCCCGCGCACGCGCGCCCGCCGGGGGGGACGGCGCCCGCCCCGCACGCGCGCGCGGGCGGG
>NZ_JBHZDA010000037.1:41351-60661 GCF_042755665.1 Streptomyces sp. NPDC059142 | reverse complement strand
TCACACCCACACCCCCCAAACCCCAGTTTGATTAAGTTATGGTGGGCTCGTATTTTTTTAAAAGCCACCGCCCCAGAGACGAGCCCCGCCACCAACCCCCCCCAGGGGCCGGGGCTCCCCTCTGCCCTCTTCCAGCCCTCCCCCGGCCTTCCTCCGGCCTTCCGCCGGCCCTTTCGGGCCGTCCCTCCGGGCTCTGCCCCTCCCCGCTAGCGGACCGGTGCGGAGGCGCGGGTCAGTCTGGCCCCCAGCTCGCGCAGGTACTCCGTGAGTTCCGCCGGGGCATGCGCGGTGAACTCGCAGTCGACCAGCGCCAGCCGCAGCGCGACCCACTCCAGCGAGTCGGTCACGGTCATGCGCAGCCGGCAGGAGAGCGGCCCGGTGGGCACGGGCGCGGGCAGATAGGGCGGCAGCCGGGCCGTCACGAACTCCGCGGGCGCCCGGAAGGTGACGTCCACACGCAGCTCGGGCTGCAACCGTGACATGGACCGGGCCAGGAACTGGGCGGCGTCCGCGTTCCCCGAGGGCAGCTCGCGCGGGGTGAACCTGGCGCCGGTCGGAAAGGGCTCGCTCACCCGGTCGACCCGGAACGTACGCCAGTCGTCGCGCCCCAGGTCGTACGCCACCAGATACCAGCGGCTGCCGGTCGAGACGAGCCGGTACGGCTCGACCTGCCGCTTCGTCTCCGTACCGTCCCCGGAGCGGTAGCAGAAGCGCAGCCGCTCCGTGCCCGTGACGGCCCCGGCCATGACCGTGAGGGTCTGCGGATCGATGGTCGCGCCGTCCCCGCGGGTGAGCGGCATCGTCGCCGCCTGAAGGGTGGAGACGCGGTGCCTGAGCCGGGACGGCAGCACCTGCTCCAGCTTGGCCAGGGCGCGTACGGACGCCTCGTCGAGGCCCTCCACGGCGTGGCCCGCCCCGGCCCGCAGGCCGACCGCGATGGCCACGGCCTCCTCGTCCTCCAGGAGCAGCGGGGGCATGGCCGTACCGGCGACCAGCCGGTAGCCCCCGACGGCCCCCATGGTGGCCTCCACGGGGTAGCCGAGGGCGCGCAGCCGGTCGATGTCGCGGCGGATGGTGCGCGCGCTGACGTCGAGCCGCTGGGCCAGCTCACTGCCCGGCCACTCGCGCGGGGTCTGGAGGAGGGAGAGCAGCCTCAGGAGCCGTGCCGGGGTGTCGGTCATACGTCCATGGTGCGCGCCGTCTAGGACACATACGGACCTAGATGCTCCCTAGCTTGTGCCCCATGAGTTCACCCATCACCTCGCCGACACCCGTCCCGGCGGTCCCTCCGGCGGTCCCTCCGACGGCCCCGTCGGAGGCAACGCCCGGCCCCGCCTCCTCCGCAGTCTCCGGCGCCACCGGACCGTCCCCAGCCGTCCCGGAGGCCGGACCTGCCATGGGCGGGGGTGGCGACCGACGCCGCTGGCTGGCGCTGGCCGTGGTCATGACGGCCGCCTTCATGGACCTCGTGGATGTCACCATCGTCAACATCGCGATCCCGAGCATCGAACGGGATCTCGGCGCCACCTTCGGAGCGATCCAGTGGATCACCGCCGGATACGCGCTCGCGTTCGCGGCCGGACTGATCACCGGTGGCCGTCTCGGTGACATATACGGCCGCAAGCGGCTCTTCCTGATCGGTATCAGCGGCTTCACGGTCGCCTCCGCGCTCTGCGGCTTCGCCGCCGGCCCCGGGATGCTCGTCGGTTCGCGGCTGCTCCAGGGTGCGATGGCCGCGATGATGGTGCCCCAGGTGCTGTCGATCATCCATGTCACCTTCCCCGCCCACGAACGCGGCAAGGTCTTCGGGCTGTTCGGCGCGATCGTCGGCCTCGGCTCCGTCTCGGGCCCGCTGCTCGGCGCGCTGCTCACCCAGTGGAACCTCTTCGGCCTCGAATGGCGCCCCATCTTCCTCATCAACCTGCCGGTCGGCGTGGCGGGGGTGCTGCTCGGCCGCAAGTTCATCGTCGAGTCCAGGGCGCCCAAGGCGCTCCGCCTGGACCTGGTGGGCGTGGTCCTGGTGACGGGCGCCCTGCTGATGCTGATCTACCCCCTCACCCGGGGGCGCGAACTGGACTGGCCGCTGTGGGGCCACGTCTGCATGGTCGGCAGCCTCGGTGTCCTGGCCGCGCTGGTGGCGTACGAGCGGTGGAAGGCGCGCAAGGACGGCTCACCGCTGATCGAGCTGTCGCTGTTCCGGGTCAGGAGCTTCGCCGCGGGCGTCGCCGTCCAGCTCGCCTTCGGTGTGGCCCTGGGCATCTTCTTCCTGGTCTGGACGCTGTACATGCAGATCGGCCTCGGCTGGACCCCGCTGCGCGCGGGCCTCACGGGTGTGCCGTTCTCGCTCGCCGTATCGGTCGCGGCCGGCCTCTCCGTGCAGAAGCTGGTCCCGCGCTTCGGCCGCGCCGTGCTCCAGGCGGGAGCGCTGACCATGATCAGCGGGCTGCTGCTCTACATCGGCGTGGCCGGACGGTACGGCCTGGAGGTCACCTCCTGGCAGATGGCGCCGCCCCTGCTGGTCATGGGTGCGGGGATGGGGCTGATCGTGGCCCCGCTGACGGACGCGGTGCTCTCGGGCGTCCCGCGCGCACACTCGGGCTCGGCGTCGGGCCTGATCAGCACCACACAGCAGATGGGCAGCGCCCTGGGGCTCGGACTGGTCTCGGTGGTCTTCTTCGGTGTGGTCGACTCCCGGCCGGCCGACGCGACGCGCGAGGCGTTCGCCGACGGCTTCCAGCACGCCCTGTGGTGGGTGGTGGCGGTGCTCGCGGTCATCTTCCTCATGATGTTCGCGCTCCCGTCGAAGCGCGGGGCCGACAAGGGATGACCGATCGTGTCCGTAGTTCGCCCGAATCTGTTTACTTTCCAGAAATGTGAGCGTAGCGTGTCGCCGAAACCACAGGTTCGGGCACGGAACGGACGTAAACCCACATGTACGCACCGGAGCGTCAGCAGGAGATCCTGCGGCTGGCCCGTGAGGGCGGACGTGTCGATGTGCTGTCGCTCGCCGAGCAGTTCCAGGTCACCGCGGAGACCGTACGGCGCGACCTGAAGGCCCTCGACCGGGCCGGCCTCGTCCGCCGCGTGCACGGCGGGGCCATACCGGCGGGCCGGATGGACTTCGAGCCCGACCTGGCCGAGCGCGAGTCCACGGCCGCCGACGAGAAGGACCGCATCGCGCACGCTGCGCTCGCGGAGCTGCCGCAGGACGGCAGCGTGATCCTGGACGCCGGATCGACCGTCGCGCGGCTCGTGGCGGAACTGCCGCTGGAGTGCGGGCTCACCGTCGTGACCCACTCCCTCCCGGTCGCGGCCCGTCTCGCCGACCACCCGGGGATCGATCTCCACCTGGTCGGCGGGCGGGTCCGCAACCGTACGCGGGCCGCCGTCGACGCCTGGGCACTGCGCGCCTACGGGGAGATCCGCGCCGATGTCGTCTTCCTCGGCACGAACGGTTTCTCCCCCGAAGGCGGGCTCACCACCCCCGACCTCGCCGAAGCCGCCGTGAAGCGCGCTCTCGTCGGCGCGGCCCGGCGCGTGGTGCTGCTCGCCGACTCGGCGAAGCACGGCCAGGAGCACTTCGCGCGCTTCGGCACGCTCGCCGATGTCGATCTGCTCATCACCGACAGCGGGCTCAGCCCTTCGGAGGTCGCGGCCATCGAGGCCGAGGGCACCGAAGTGCTGTGTGTTTAGGAGCGCCGCATGATTCTCACCGTCACCCCCAACCCGAGCCTGGACCGTACGTACGAGGTCCCGGCCCTCGACCGCGGCGAGGTACTGCGGGCCACGGCCGAACGCATGGACCCGGGCGGCAAGGGCGTCAACGTCTCGCGCGCCGTCGCCGCCGCCGGCCGCCCTACGGTCGCGGTGCTGCCCCTCGGAGGCGCCCCGGGCGCGCTGGTCGCCGAGCTGCTGGCCGGGCAGGGGATCGCGGTCGCTCCGGTGCCGGTCGCGGGAGCGACCCGGTCCAACATCGCGCTCGCCGAGCCCGACGGAACGCTGACCAAGATCAACGCACCGGGCCCCGAGCTGACCGCGGCCGAGTCGGAGTCGCTGCTCGACGTGGTGCGCACCCAGATCCGCGCCCACTCCGGCTCCTCGGCCTGGATCGCCTGCTGCGGCAGCCTTCCGCGCGGACTGGCCCCCGAGTGGTACGCGGAACTGGTCGCCGGCGCCCACCGCGCCGGGGCGCGGATCGCCCTCGACACCTCGGGCCCCTCGCTGCTGGCCGCGCTGCGCGAGCGGCCGGACGTCGTCAAGCCGAACGCCGAAGAGCTGGCCCAGGCCGTCGGCCGCCCCCTCACGACCGTCGGCGACGCCGTCAAGGCGGCGGAGGAGCTGCGTACGTACGGCGCCGCCGCGGTCCTCGCCAGCCTCGGCGCGGACGGCCAGCTCCTGGTCGCGGAGGCGGGAACGTACTTCGGCTCCGCCACGGTCGCCACGGTCCGCAGTAACGTCGGTGCGGGCGACGCCTCGCTCGCCGGGTTCCTGGCGGCGGGCGGCGAGGGCCCGGAGGCGCTCGCGTCCGCCGTCGCCCACGGCGCCGCGGCGGTGCAACTCCCGGGCAGCGTGATGCCGGCACCCGGCGACCTGGACCCGTCGGCGGTCACCGTGACCGCCGACATCCCCCTGGACCGCTTGCTCAGGGAGCCCGCCTCATGAACCGCTCGACCTTCTCCTCCGTCCCCCTTCCCCATTCCCTTCCGGAACTGACCCGCGCGATAAGCGAGCAAAGGAGCCCGCGATGAGCGACATGATCACCGCGGACCTGGTCGACCTCGACCTGGCCGCCGATACCAAGGAAGCAGCGGCCCGCTCGCTGGCCGAACGGATGGTGACCCTGGGCCGGGTCACCGACCTGGACGGCTTCCTGGCCGACGTGGCCGCCCGCGAGGCGCAGATGCCGACCGGGCTCGACGGCGGTATCGGCATCCCGCACTGCCGCAGCGAACACGTCGGCGAGCCCACGCTCGCCTTCGGCCGCTCGGCGCGCGGCATCGACTTCGGCGCCCCCGACGGACCCGCCGACCTGATCTTCCTCATCGCGGCCCCCGCCGGCGCCGACGACGCGCACCTGACCATCCTCTCGGCCCTGGCCCGCCGCCTGATGAACGAGGAGTTCACCACGGCGCTCCGCTCGGCCACGGACGCCTCGGCGGCTGCCGCCCTGATCCGCGGCGAGGAGCCCCCGGCGGAGGAGCCGACGACGGCCGAAGCCCCGGCGAAGGCCCCAGGGCCGGAGGCAACGGAACCGAAGGCGACCGGACCGAAGGCGACCGGATCGAAGGCAACGGAACCGGAAGCTCCGGAACCGGAGGCTCCGGCTGCCGGTGCCGCCGAGGACCAGGTGTTCCGGATCGTCGCCGTCACCTCCTGCCCCACCGGCATCGCGCACACCTACATGGCCGCCGAGGCCCTGGAACAGGCCGGACAGCAGGCCGGCGGCGTCGAACTCGTCGTCGAACCGCAGGGCTCCTCCGGCTTCAACCGGATCGACCCGGCCGTCATCGCCGCCGCCGACGGCGTGATCTTCGCGCACGACGTGCCCGTACGGGAGAAGGAACGCTTCGCCGGGAAGCCGACGGTCGACGTCGGCGTCAAGGCAGGCATCAACCGCCCCGCCGAACTGATCGCCGAGGTGCGCGGCAAGGCCGCCCGCGGCGAGATCACCGGCGCCGCGGGCACCGCCGGCTCACCCGTGGACGACGCGGGGGAGCCCGGTGAGGGCTACGGCACCAAGCTGCGCAAGTGGCTGATGTCCGGCGTCAGCTACATGGTCCCGTTCGTCGCGGCGGGCGGCCTCCTGATCGCCCTCGGCTTCGCCATCGGCGGCTACACCGTCGACAAGGCTCCTTCCGTCGCCGAGCACTTCGTCTGGACGGAGAGCATGAGCTGGGCCGCTCTGCTCTTCCAGATCGGCGGCCTGGCCTTCGGCTTCCTGGTGCCCGTCCTCGCGGGCTACATCGCGTACGGGATGGCCGACCGCCCCGGTCTGGTCCCCGGCTTCGTGGGCGGCTCCATCGCCCTCACCATCAACGCGGGCTTCCTCGGCGGTCTCGCCGCCGGTCTGATCGCCGGTGGCGTGGTGATGGCCATCCAACGGGTCAACGTGCCCGCCGCGCTGCGCGGCATCATGCCGGTCGTCGTGATTCCACTGGTCGCCTCCGCTGTCGTCGGGTTCCTGATGTTCCTGGTGGTCGGCAAACCGATCGCCTCGCTCCAGGAGGCCCTGTCCGACTGGCTGTCCGGCCTCTCCGGGGCCAACGCCGTCATCCTGGGCGTCATCCTCGGCCTGATGATGTGCTTCGACCTCGGCGGCCCGCTGAACAAGGTCGCCTACGCCTTCGCCGTCGGCGGTCTCGCCAACCCCAACGAGGGCAGCCTGAAGGTCATGGCCGCCGTGATGGCCGCGGGCATGGTCCCGCCGCTGGCCATGGCGCTCGCCACGACCGTACGCGGCAAGCTGTTCACCCGTACCGAACGCGAGAACGGCAAGGCCGCCTGGGTGCTCGGCGCCTCCTTCATCACCGAGGGCGCGATCCCGTTCGCCGCGGCCGACCCGCTGCGGGTGATCCCGTCCGCGATGGCGGGCGGCGCGGTGACCGGTGCGCTCTCGATGCTCTTCGAGTGCACGCTGCGGGCTCCGCACGGCGGCATCTTCGTGATCCCGCTGATCGGCAATCCGTTCCTCTACCTGATCGCGATCGCGGCGGGCACGGCCGTCACCACCGGACTGGTCGTCCTGCTCAAGGGCGCCCGCAGGACCGGCGCCCCGGACCAGTCCACCCAGGCCGGAACGGTCGGAGCCGACGCGTCCGGAGCGGAGGCCAAGGTGCCGGCGAGCGTCTGACCCCCTCCCGCCGCCCCACCCCCGCTGTGCCCTTCCCGGAGGTCGTACGGTCCGTCCCACCACTGGCGGGCCGTACGACCTTCCTCCCGGCCCGGTCTCAGGCCTGGCCGGCTCTCACAGGACCCGCGCGCGAAGCTCCATGGCTTCGCGCGCTGTCTGTTCGGCCCCGTACACCTCACACATGTGCCGTCCGTCCGGCGTCGCCGTGTGCTCCACCTCCCACAGACTCGTCTCGGTGCCGTCGATCAGCAGGAACGCGTGCTCGTAGAGCATGAACCCCGCGTCCTTGCCCTCGACCTGGCACTGCCGTCCGAAGACCTGCGTGATGTGATGCGCGAACGCCGTCTTCAGCAGCTGCTTGGTCTCCTCACCCGGGCAGTCCGCGTTCTCCGCACGGCGCAGCACCCGGCGGGCGTGGTCCGGCGAGTTGTCGGGCGAGTACTGCCGGTGCCGCGGCGTGGGCGCGGGAGCGGGCAGCGCGCGCAGACCGCGGAGCAACGCGAGGTGCGCGTCGATCTCGGCCGTACGCTCCGACTCCAGCTCGGCGAGCAGATCGGTCGCGAGATCGTCCATGGCCGTCTCGCGATATCGGGGATCCTCCTCCAGGAGATCGTCGTCCAGGCATCCTCGTTCTTCCCGGTACGCCTCGCCGTCGCGCTGGTCCGGACCGGCCGACGAGAGCCGCGGCGCCTCCGGGCTGCCCGGCCGGCACAGCCGCGCCGCGGCGAGCTGGGCCTCGGATTCGTCCCCGTACAGCTCGTGCAGCCGCGCGCCGTCCCGGCCGGTGTTGTGCACCAGCTCCCAAAGGCTGAACGCGCTGCCGTCATCGAGCAGATAGGTGTGCCGATACGTCTCGCGGTGCAGCCCCGCACTGTGGTGCGCGGAACACAGCGAGCTGGCGTGCGCCAGCGCACGGTCGAGTCGATCGACCAGTGCGTCAGGCAGGTCGAAGGAGTTGAGTGCCCGACCCAGGAGTCGCTCGAGGTGCGTCTCGGTTGTCTCGTAGGGATCGTTCAAGATGGGTCTCCAGGCCGTCGCCACATGTCACTTGGTGATTGCATAACGTAGTGCCTAGGGCTGACATCGCGTCTTAAGTTTGGGAAAACGAAGGGGGCGTACGTGAAGTTCCCGCGCGCCCCTTGCCAACTCGCGGGACACGCCCCTCAGTCGAGCTTGTACAACTCGCGGTACGACGGGAATGTTCCGCCAGGACCGTCGACACTCTCAGCCGCACACATGGCCGATACGATCGCCCTGGTCACCACATCGGCGCCCGCCGCCAGTATCGCGTTGATGGCGAGCAAATCCCCCTCGGCCAACGGCTGAACACCTGTCGACAGCGCGAAAACAGTGTCCCCGTCGTTGAGCAGATGCACCGGACGGACGGCGCGCGCGATGCCATCGTGCGCCGTCCCCGCGAGCTTCTGCGCCTGGGCACGGGACAGTTCGGCGTCGGTGGCGACGATCGCCAGGGTGGTGTTGAGCGGAGCGGGGCCGTTCCGCTCGCTCAACTCGGCCAGTCTCCTTTGCGCCGCCTGATGTACTTCAGTCGTCGGGTACTCCGTACGACCGCTGAAGTAACGCCCGTACAGCACGCCGGTCAGCGGATCGACCACGGAGCCCGCCGCGTTGGCCACGACCAGCGCGGCGACGGTGATTCCGGAGTCCAGCACCGTACTCGCCGTCCCCACACCGCCCTTGAGCTGTCCGGCGAGGGCGCCGACCCCCGCGCCCACACAGCCCTCCGCGACCGGCGCACCGCTCTTGGACGCCCCCGCCGCCTCCACCGCCGCCCGCCCCGTCGCCGCGTCGGGCCGGATCCGCCAGTCGCCGCCGCGTCCGAGGTCGAAGATGCCCGCCGCCGGGACGACGGGAACCACCTGACCCGGGTCGGCGCCGACCCGTATCCCCCGCCCGCGCTCCTCCAGCCACGCCATCACGCCGGATGCCGAGTCGAGCCCGTACGCGCTGCCGCCCGTCAGCACGACGGCCTCCGTGCGCTGGACGATATTGCGCGGGTCGAGGGCGTCGGTCTCCTTCGTGGCCGGCCCGCCGCCCCTGATGTCCACGGCGGTGACCACCCCGCCCTCCGGGGCGAGTACGACGGTGGTGCCGGTGAGCGCGCGATCACCGGGCACCTGGGCGTGCCCTACCCGGAGGCCCGCCACGTCGGTCAGTGCGTCATTCGATGCCATGAATCCCATGCGTACCACGTACCCCGGGCAGTGAGGAGGTGGACGCCGGAGAATCGGCGCCGGAGGGCGGGGAGGGGCGGCGAGAGCAGCAGGGGCCGAGGGGGGCCGCGCGCGCGGCTGCCGATCCCGGGCACGGGCGGCGGCTGTCGTCCGTCCACGTACATCCGGGCCCTGCGCACGCCCCCGTACCCTGGAGGCATGAGCACCGCCCCCACCCCCGAGCCGGTACCCGAGGAGCAGCCCGCGGAGCCCCGGCGGCCGTCCGGGCCGCCGCGTCCCCACGCGGCGCTGGTCTTCGACGACCCTCTGGACCAGCAGTCCTCGGACGACACCGACGACGGCTGGGGGGAGCGCCCCACCGGGAGCGGCGGCAGCGCCGCCGACCTCGCCCGGTTCCTCGACGAGAAGCCGCCCCACCACATCTGAGCCGAGCGCCCCGGACGGGGCGTTCCACCACGGTCCGCCGTTAAGGCGTGTTCCGCCCCAGGCCGTCCTGCCCGGATCCGCCGGGTCCGCCGGGTCCCGAGCCGCGCTGCGCCACGAGGGCGTCCCTGATCTCCTTGAGGACCTCCAGCTCGCTGACCTCCATGACCTCCTGGACCTCTTCCTTGGCGGCCTGCTGCCTGGCGCGCCGGGCGAGGTACTTGGCCATCGGCAGCACCATCAGGAAGTACACGACGGCTGCCGTGATGAGGAACGTGAGAACCGCGCTCAGCACCGTTCCCCACATGATCGGAATGCCTTTGGTGGCCTCGCCCGCGGCGTTCGTCTCGCACGGCGCCTTGAGGCACGAGCTGTACCTGTTCAGATCCTGCGTGCCGAACGCGCCGACCACCGGATTGATCACGCCCTTGACGACCGAGGTCACCACGTTGGTGAACGCCGCCCCGATAACCACCGCCACCGCGAGGTCGATCACGTTGCCGCGCATCAGGAAGGCCTTGAAGCCTTCGAGGACGCTCTCCTTCTCCTTGCTCACGAGTGAGCCTTTCTTCGCATGTGCTGTAGGGGTGACAATCTGCTTCGCAACCTACGGCAGCGCGTGCCCACGCTGTCCAATCCGCACACGCGACCAGGCGACGTGACAGCTCGCTTGTGCGAGTCCGGACCGTACGGCCCAGCTCCACCCCGGCCCGGAACAGACGCTCCGTGACCGCCCGCACCCGCGTCACGCAGCTCCGCACCACGCGACTCCACGCCCCGCGGATCAGCACAGCGTCACCGCCAGCCGGGAAGTGGCGCTCGCGCCGGCCAGCGCCGTGGCGGTGGCGCGCGACACGGACAGCACGATGAGTGCTCCGCCGTCCGCCGAGATCTCCGTGACCCTGGGGACATCGGCGACGCGGGCCCCGGAGGCCACCACTCGCGCCTCCGGCCCGCTCTCCCCGATCCCCGCCGTTCCCGGCGGCTGCGCCGCGGACGCGATCACATCGACGCGGTCTCCCCGGCGCAGCAGTCTGACCGTCGCCGCGTCGGCGATACGCACGGGCGCGGACACCATCCTCACCGGCCGTGGGAGCGCCCCGTGGCGCCGCAGGGGCGGTGCGGACGTGAGAGCGCCCGCGGCGGCCTCCGCACGGGTATCCGCGCCCGCGACCCCGCCGACCGCGCCGCCGGCCCCGGTGGCGGCCAGCGCGGCGGCCGTCACGGCCAGCCCTGCCGCTGTCGCCCGTCGCCGTTTCATCAGAGCCCGGTGCAACCTCCGCCGCGACCCGCCCACGCGCAGCGGGGCGAACGGCGGCACCTCGCGCGGCTCAGGCGCGGAACCGGAGGGGAGGAAAGGGGGAGATGCGCTGAATGGTGAAAGAGGGGGCGGGGGTGGCGCGGGAGCGCGGGAGGGCTCCTGAGCGAAGGAACGGGACACGGCGAACACCGCCTGACGTGAGAAGTTCTGTGACCGCTCCTCACGATGCCCCGCCCGGCGGGATTCCGCTGATGCCTGTGGATCAGTTCCTGATTGTGGATAACTCCCTCACCCGCAAGGGTGGTTCAGTACCTCGCCCGGCGAATTTCCCCGCCCCCGCGCATGGCCGGGGCGGGGGCGGGGAAATCCAAGATCAGGCAGGGCGAGATTCAAGGCACAGCGGGATCAGGGCAGTTGAATCCCGGTGTCCATCCCGTCCAGCGCGTGCGCGCACAGGCAGTCGCGCGATTCGTTCGACGGCAGTCCGGCCACGGCGTCGAAGAGCACGGTGCGCAGCCGGTCGACATTGGCGGCGAAGACCTTGAGGACCTCCTCGTGGGAGACCCCCTCGCCGGTCTCGGCCCCCGCGTCCAGATCCGTCACGAGCGTCATGGAGGTGTAGCAGAGACCCAGTTCACGAGCGAGTACGGCCTCGGGGTGACCGGTCATCCCGACGACCGACCAGCCCATCGCCGCGTGCCAGCGCGACTCCGCCCGGGTGGAGAAGCGCGGCCCCTCGATGACGACGAGCGTTCCGCCGTCCACCGGCTCCCAGTCGCGCCCGCGCGCAGCCGCCAGGGTGGTCCTGCGTCCTTCGGGGCAGTACGGATCGGCGAGCGAGACATGGACGACTTTGGAGGCGCTGCCGTCCGGCAGCGGCAGCCCGTCGTAGTACGTCTGGACCCGGGCCTTGGTCCGGTCCACCAGTTGATCGGGTACGAGCAGCGTGCCCGGGCCGAACTCCGGCCGCAGTCCGCCCACCGCGCACGGCCCCAGGACCTGCCTCACGCCGACGGAGCGCAGGGCCCACAGATTGGCGCGGTAGTTGATGCGGTGCGGAGGAAGGTCGTGCGAGCGCCCGTGCCGGGGCAGGAACGCGACTCTGCGGCCGGCGAGCTCGCCGAGGAAGAGGGAGTCACTGGGCGGCCCGTACGGGGTCTCCACCTGGACTTCGGTCACGTCCTCCAGGAAGGAGTAGAAGCCGGAGCCACCGATCACACCGATCTCTGCATTCGCCATCCGGTCACACTAGCCGGACCGGCTCGCCCGCACCCGGTACGGGCCTGCCGGGACCGCGGAGACGGGTCCGTACGCCGAAGGACCCCGACCGTACGGAACGGCGGGGCCCTGGCGGTGAAAGGAGAAGAATCAGGCGGCGGACGAGCCGCTGGAGCTGCTCGACGAGCCGGAGCTCGAAGAGCTGGATCCACCGGAGGAAGATCCGGAGCCAGAGGCGGAGGACGAGGCCGACGCCGCGGCCTTGGACTCCGAGGACGGCTTCGCGCTCGACGAGCCGGACCCTGAAGACCCCGAGGAGCCGGCCGACGCGGGCGCGCTGCTCGACGACGAGCCGCGGCTGTCGTTGCGGTAGAACCCGGAGCCCTTGAAGACGATGCCGACCGCGGAGAAGACCTTCTTCAGGCGTCCTTCGCAACTCGGGCACACCGTGAGGGCATCATCGGTGAACTTCTGCACCGCCTCGAGGCCCTCGCCACACTCGGTGCACTGGTACTGGTAGGTCGGCACTTGCTCCTCCTGGCACTCTCACTCAATGAGTGCTAACGACGCTCCATAGTGACGTATTCCGAGCGATCAGTCCACTGTCACCGGCGCGCGGTGACTCATCCCACGCGCGGCGACCCGTCCCGGGGCCTTCGGAGCGAGCCGCGAACGCAGTGCCACCAGGGTGGCCAGAGCCAGGGCCGTGCCCATGAGCGGCACCAGGAATCCGGCGCCCGCGCCATGGGCGTCGGCCAGTTGTCCGGCCGCCGTGACCGCTGCCGCCTGCCCGAGGGCGACCGCACCGGTCAGCCAGGTGAACGCCTCGGTGCGCGCCGAGGCGGGCACCAGAGATTCGACCAGGGTGTAGCTCGTGATCAGGGAGGGGGCGATGCAGAGGCCGACCAGCAGTCCGAGGCCGGCGAGCAGCGGTACCGAGTGCGCCGTCCAGAGCGCGGAGGCGGCAAGGGTCAGCGCCGCGTACCCGACCAGCAGTCTGCGCCGGGGCCCGATCTTCCAGGCCACGGCTCCGCAGACGATGCCGGCGAGCATGTTGCCCGCCGCGAAGATCCCGTAGAGAAGGCCGTTCACGCCGGGGTCGCCGATCTCCTCGGCGAACGCGGTGAGGGAGACCTGCATACCGCCGAAGACCGAACCGATTCCGAGGAGGGCCACAGCCAGTACGCGTACGCCGGGCACGGAGAGCGCGGAGACGCGCGGTCCGGCGGAGCCGCCCGCACCGCCGTGCCGGTCCGACCGGGGCTCCGTTGCGCGCTGGGCGGCGAAGAGCAGTCCGCCCACCAGCGTGAGCGTGGCCTCGGCGATCAGTCCGGCCGCCGGGTGGACCCCCGCGCAGAGTGCGGTCGCGAGCACAGGGCCGATGACAAAGGTGAATTCGTCCGTCACGGACTCGAAGGCGGCGGCCGTCGGCAGCAGGGACGAAGAGTCACGCCTGCCCGAACTCCGGCCGCCATCCGATCCCGGACCCGTGCCCGAGCCCGGACCCGATCCCGAACTCGGATCCGAGACCGGGCCGGGGGCCGAGGCCTGGTCGGAGGAGTCCAGCAGCGCCACCCAGCGCGAGCGGACCATGGGGCCCACCTGCGGGACGGAGGCGCCGGTCGGCAGTGCGGCGACGAACAGCGCCCAGAGCGGGGCGTCCATCAGCGTGAGCGTGACCAGGGCCGCCACCGACGCCGCGTGGATCATCACGCCCGGCACCAGGACGGCGCGCTGCCCGTACCGGTCCGCGAGCTTGCCGCTCTGCGGGGCGAAAAGCGCCATGGACACACCCGTGACCGCCGCGACAGCGCCGGCGGCACCGTACGAACCGGTGGTGTGCTGCACGAGGAGGACGATGCCGATCGTCAACATCGCGAAGGGCTGTCGTGCGGCGAAGCCGGGGATCAGGAAGGTCCAGGCACCAGGGGTGCGCAACAGCCGTCCGTAGCCCGGGCGGGGCGTGGCGCCCTCCGCCTCGGCAGCGCCGGAGTCGGTGTCGACCGTGTTGCGGGACACGGCCCATGCCTTTCTGCCGCCTGGTAGCGCGCCCCTGTAGGGCCTCCGTCGGTCACGGAGGCGGGCGCAGCCGAGAGCTGTCCTCTTGCGCGGAACTGCGGTAGATACCAGGGCCCACTGAGGGGGCAGCCACGGCCGCCATACGGTCGCGCCAGCACTGCGTCAGGCAGAGTTGGTCGATCAGTAGATGCAGATGTTCAGCTAGATACAGACGTCAAAACAGTTGATCACAAGCGCCTTTATCGTACAGGTACGTCCTGCCGTGCGCCTGAGAAAGCCTGATCACAGCGAGTGCCCGCCTGTGATTGCCCCCGCCGCCCCCGGACGCCCGCACCTCGGACGTCCGTACCCGCGCCCCACCCAGGGCGCCCCGCACCTCGCGGACCTCCACCTCACGAGCCCCGGTGACCTCGCGGGCCCTTCGACCTCACGAACCCCTGCGATCTCACGGGCCCCGGCGCGGCCGCCCCCGGCGCCCTGCCTCCCGGCCCCGAGGCCGTTTCACGGGAGCTTGCCGCCCGCGCCGGCTCCCGTGCCCACGCCGTTGCCCGTGCCCAGCCAGCCGGCCAGCTTTCCGCCCTGTCCGACCGCTCGCAGCCGGCGCTCCGCCGCGTCCCGTACCGGATCCGTCGCCACCACGAGCAGTTCGTCGCCGCGGCGCAGCACGGTGGCGGGGAGCGGTACGAAGCTCTTCTCGTCCCGGACGACCAGCGTCACCGCGGACCCCGGCGGCAGTCGCAGCTCCGCCACCTCCACGCCGTGCATCTTCGACCCCTCCGGGATCGCCACGGAGAGCAGATGGCCGCGCAGCCGTTCCAGCGGCGCCGACTCGATGCCCAGGTCGGAGGCGGCGGAGGAACGTCCGAGCCGCAGCGCCCTGGCCAGCCAGGGCAGCGTCGGCCCCTGCACCAGCGTGTACACGACGACCAGAATGAAGACGATGTTGAAGATCCGCAGACTGCCCTGCACCTGCGAGACCATCGGAATGGTCGCGAGGATGATGGGCACCGCGCCGCGCAGCCCCGCCCAGGACATGAGGGCCTGCTCCTGCCAGGGGACCCGGAAGGGCAGCAGGCTGATCAGGACGGACAGCGGCCGGGCCACCACGGTCAGGACCAGGCCGACGATCAGCGCGGGCAGGAAGTCGTCCCCCAGCTCGTGCGGCGTCACCAGCAGGCCGAGCAGGACGAACATGCCGATCTGCGCGATCCAGCCCAGCCCCTCCGCGAAGCCGCGGTTCGCCGGGGCGTGCGGCAGTTTGGAGTTTCCGAGGATCATGGAGGCGATGTAGACGGCGAGGAAGCCGCTGCCGTGCGCCGTGGCGCCGACCGCGTACGCCGACACCGCGATCGCCATCACGGCGATCGGGTAGAGCCCGGAGGCCGGCAGGGCCACGTGCTTCAGTCCGTAGGCGCCCGCCCAGCCGACCGCGAGTCCGATGACGGCGCCGATCGCCAGCTCCAGGACGATCTCGCCGACCAGGAGATACCAGTGCTCGACCGGCCCCGCGGCCGAGAGCGCGACCACCATGATCACCACGGGGGCGTCGTTGAACCCGGACTCGGCCTCCAGCGCCCCGGTCACCCGGGACGGCAGCGGTACCTTGCGCAGCACGGAGAAGACCGCCGCCGCGTCGGTCGAGGAGACGACGGCCCCGATGATCAGTGCCTGCCGCCAGTCCAGACCGATCAGGTAGTGCGCGGCGGACGCCGTGACGCCGACGCTCACCGCGACCCCCACCGTCGACAGGGCGGCGGCGAGGGGCAGCGCGGGTTTCACTTCTTTCCACTTGGTGCCCAGACCGCCCTCGGCCAGGATCACCACCAGTGCGGCATAGCCGATGACCTGCGTCAGCTCGACGTTGTCGAACTTCACATGGAAGAGGCCGTCCTGCCCTATGACGACACCGATCCCCAGGTACAGCAGCAGGCTGGGGAGTCCGCTCCGGGACGAGATCCGGACGGCGGCGACCGCGATCAGCAGCACGAGCGAGCTGATGAGCAGCAGTTCGTTGAGATGGTGGACAGACAGCGGCCGATCCTTCCCCTCGCGCACGCCGGATCGTTCCTCCGGGAGCCAGTACTTCGTTACCTTACCTAATCTTTAACGTTTTCTTGACGCTTTCGATCGCCAGTACGAGCGTTGATGTGATTTCCATCGCGGTCGAGGGGTGCGACAGACGTACGGTGCGGTACGACAAGGGCGAAGCGTGGTGAATTCGTCGAGGAATCCATGTGTCAGTCTCTGTGTGATCATTCTGTGATCGTCGGATCAGTCGCACTACATGACACCGCGTCGGGGGCGCCGAACCCCTGCGCCTATGGTTGCTCCAGCATTCCAGGACCACCCTGCCCCTCGAAGGACAGCGATGCCCGCCAACACAGCCCCCCCTTCCGTCAAAAAGAAGGGGCGACGCGCCCGTCTGATCGTGATCGTCCTGGTGCTGGCGCTTGTCGCGGGTGTCGGATACGGCGCGTTCTGGGGCGTCAGTACAGCCCGAGCCTCGTTCCCGCAGACCACCGGGACCGTCACGCTCAAGGGCCTCTCAGGAACCGTGGACGTCCGGCGCGACAGCTACGGCGTCCCCCAGATCTACGCCGACAGTGACGCCGACCTGTTCCGCGCGCAGGGATACGTCCAGGCGCAGGACCGCTTCTGGGAGATGGACGTACGGCGGCACATGACCGCCGGCCGGCTCTCCGAGATGTTCGGAAAGGGCCAGGTCAAGACCGACACCTTCCTGCGCACCCTGGACTGGCGCGGGGTCGCGCAGCGCGAGTACGACACCGAGCTGTCGGCGGAGACCAAGAAGAACCTCCAGGCGTACGCGGACGGCGTCAACGAGTACCTCAAGGGCCGCGACGGCAAGGACATCGCGGTCGAGTACGCGGCCCTGAGCTTCACCAACGACTACACGCCGGAGAAGTGGACCCCGGTCGACTCCGTGGCGTGGCTGAAGGCGATGGCCTGGGACCTGCGCGGCAACATGCAGGACGAGATCGACCGTTCGCTGCTGACCAGCCGCCTCAGCGAGCAGCAGATCAAGGACCTCTACCCGGAGTACCCGGCCGACCGGAACAAGCCCATCGTCAGCGAGGGCGGGATCGACCCGGTCACGGGCGCGTACGACCCCAAGGCCGAGCCCACCGACAGCGGAACCGGAACCGACGGCACCGGTACGGACGGCAGCGGTACGGGCACCGGATTCGGCAGCGACACGGGCACCGGCACCGGCTCGACCATCGACGGCACAGGCACAGGCACAGGCACAGGCGCAGGGGCCGCCACGGGCTCCAACGTCTCGCTGCGGTCCACCGGCGCGGCCGACGCCGCACAGGGCCTCGAAGCACAGCTCGGCGCCCTCTCCGGAACCCTGGACGACATCCCCGCCCTGCTCGGCCCGAACGGCAGCGGCATCGGCTCCAACTCCTGGGTCGTCTCCGGCCGTTACACGACCACGGGCAAGCCGCTCCTCGCCAACGACCCGCACCTCGCGCCGCAGCTCCCCTCGCTCTGGTACCAGATGGGGCTGCACTGCCGGAGCACCTCGCCGACCTGCAAGTACAACGTCGCCGGCTACACCTTCGCCGGAATGCCCGGAGTGATAATCGGCCACAACCAGGAGTTCTCCTGGGGCTTCACCAACCTCGGCGCCGACGTGACCGACCTCTACCTGGAGAAGGTCAGCGGCGACACGTACCAGTACGGCTCGCAGAAGAAGAAGTTCAAGACCCGTCAGGAGACCATCAAGGTCGCCGGTGGCGCGAGCAGGGAGATCACGGTCCGTTCGACCGACCACGGCCCCGTGGTCTCCGACCGCGACGGCGAGCTGGAGAAGGTCGGCGAGAAGGCCCCGGTCGGCGACGTCGCCCCGGACCGGGGCGGCGGCTACGCGGTCTCCCTCCAGTGGACGGCGCTCCAGCCCGGCAAGTCCATGGACGCCGTGTTCGAGCTGAACAGGGCCGAGGACTTCTCCGGCTTCCGCAAGGCCGCCGAGCACTTCGAGGTTCCCTCGCAGAACCTCATCTACGCCGACGCCAAGGGCAACATCGGCTACCAGGCGCCCGGTCGGATCCCGGTCCGCGCCGAGGGCGACGGCACGATGCCGGCGCCGGGCTGGGACCCGAAGTACAAGTGGAAGGGGTACATCCCCTTCGATGAGCTGCCGTACGAGTACAACCCCGAGCGCGGCTACATCGTCACCGCCAACCAGGCCGTCGTGGACGCGGAGAAGTACCCGAACCTGCTCACCGAGGACTGGGGCTACGGCGCGCGCAGCCAGCGGATCAACGACCTGATCGAGTCGAAGACCAAGGACGGCGGGAAGATCTCGACCGACGACATGCAGACCATGCAGATGGACAACAGCAGCGAGATCGCCAAGGTGCTGACGCCCTACCTGCTCAAGATCGATGTCTCGGACCCGTCCGTCCGTGAGGCGCAGAAGCTCCTCGAAGGCTGGGACTACACCCAGGAGCCCGACTCGGGCGCCGCCGCCTACTTCAACGCGGTCTGGCGCAACGTCCTCAAGCTGGCCTTCGGGAACAAGCTTCCCAAGGAAGTGCGCGTCAAGGGCGAGTGCCTCACCGTGCGTCCCGCCGACTCGACCGGCCCGGCGGACGGTCTCGACCAGCTCGTACGGGAGTGCGGCCAGCGCGACCCCGACCAGGCCCAGCCGGACGGCGGCGACCGCTGGTACGAGGTGGTGCGCGGCATCGTCAAGGACGAGGGCAACGAGTGGTGGAGCTCTCCGAAGAACCGCAGGGACGCCGCCACGACCACGCGTGACGAACTCCTGAACCGCGCTATGAAGGACGCGCGCTGGGAGTTGACGGCCAAGCTCGGCAAGGATGTCTCCAGTTGGAGCTGGGGCCGTCTGCACCAGCTCCAGTTGGAGAACCAGACCCTGGGCACCCAGGGGCCCGGTTTCCTCAAGGAGATACTCAACCGCGGCCCGTGGAACCTCGGCGGCGGCGAGGCGGCGGTCAATGCGACCGGCTGGAACGCGGCGGGCGGTTACGAGGTCGTCTGGGTGCCGTCGATGCGGATGGTCGTCAACGTCGGCGACTGGGACAAGTCCCGCTGGATCAACCTGACGGGCGCCTCGGGGCACGCCTACAACGCGCACTACACCGATCAGACGGACAAGTGGGCCAAGGGCGAGCTGCTGGACTGGTCCTTCACCCCCAACGCGGTGCAGAAGAGCACGAAGGACACGCTCACGCTGGAGCCGTAACGGGTCGGGCGCCGGGGGCGGGGCGAAGAGGGCCCCCCCCCGGGGGGCGCCGAGGCCCGGGCCGCCCCCACCCTGACCCCCCAGGTGCCCGTCCGGCACGCGTCGTAG
>NZ_JBHZDA010000037.1:6176-41341 GCF_042755665.1 Streptomyces sp. NPDC059142 | reverse complement strand
CTGGCGATCACCCCCACACCGCGTTCAACTCACCCCCCACGACACCGAAACCGGGTGGCGTTTTCGGCGCCGGGCGGGGGGGGGGGGACACGCGCCCCCCCCCCCGGTCTGCCTCAGAGGCCGGTCCGGCCGCCTCAGGTCCGCCTCAGGGGCCGGTCCGGCCGGCGGCGTCGAAGCGCCGGACGCCCTCCGGTGTCACCACAGCCTGTACGGGGTGGTCGTGCGGTTCCTCCGGGACCCGCGCGACCACCTCGTTCGCGTACAGCAGCACCACGAGCGCCGGGGCGGCGCCCGCCCGTGCCAGCCGGCTCAGGACCCGGTCGTACGAGCCGCCGCCCCGGCCCAGCCGCAGTCCGCGCCCGTCCACCGCGAGACCCGGCAGCAGGACCGTCTCCGCCGCCAGGACGGCCTCCGGGCCCAGCCGGGGCCCCTCGGGCTCCAGCAGCCCGCGTCCGGCCCGTACGAGCCGCTCCGCGCCCTCGTAGGGGGCCCAGTCGAGATCGTTGTCGGCCATCAGCACCGGCAGCAGGACCCGGACGCCCTGTGCGCGCAGCGCGTCGAGCAGCGTCCGCGTGCCCGGCTCGCGTCCGACCGACACATAGGCGGCGACGGTGCGGGCGCGGGCGAGCTCCGGCAGATCCTGTGCCCTCCGTGACAGAACCTCGGCGGCCTTTCGCACGTCTTCACCGGAGAGCAGGGCACGCGCGGCGAGTAGTTCACTTCGCAGACCGCTCTTTCCCGGTGTGTCGGGCACGTGGGCGCTCACAGGGCATCACAAACCTCTCGTACCCGACTCATCGGCTTGTATGAGGCGAAAGTTAACCGGATCATCATCTTCCGCCCATACAGGCCGGATAGGCTCCCCGGCATGACTCATTCGCCCTCCAGGATCACCAAGGCTGTCATCCCCGCCGCAGGCCTCGGCACCCGGTTCCTCCCCGCCACGAAGGCCACGCCCAAGGAGATGCTGCCGGTCGTCGACAAGCCGGCGATCCAGTACGTGGTCGAGGAGGCGGTGGCCGCGGGGCTCTCCGACGTCCTCATGGTCACCGGCCGCAACAAGCGTCCTCTTGAGGACCACTTCGACCGGAACTACGAACTGGAGCAGGCGCTGACCCGCAAGGGCGACGCCGGGCGCCTCGCGAAGGTCCAGGAGTCCAGCGACCTCGCCACCATGCACTACGTGCGTCAGGGCGACCCCAGGGGCCTCGGACACGCCGTCCTGTGCGCCGCCCCGCACGTCGGCGACCAGCCCTTCGCGGTCCTGCTGGGCGACGACCTGATCGACCCGCGCGACCCGCTGCTCTCGCGCATGGTCGAGGTCCAGGAGCGCGAGGGCGGCAGTGTCGTCGCCCTCATGGAGGTCGATCCCGCACAGATCCACCTGTACGGCTGCGCCGCCGTGGAGCCCACGGGCGACCCCGACGTGGTCAAGGTGCACGACCTGGTCGAGAAGCCCGACGCCGCCGACGCCCCCAGCAACTACGCCATCATCGGCCGCTACGTGCTGGACCCCGCCGTCTTCGAGATACTCCGCAGGACCGAGCCGGGCCGCGGGGGTGAGATCCAGCTCACCGACGCCCTCCAGCAGCTCTCCGCGGACGAGAAGGTCGGCGGTCCGGTCCACGGCGTCGTCTTCCAGGGCCGCCGCTACGACACCGGTGACCGGGGCGACTATCTCCGTGCCATTGTCAGACTCGCATGCGAACGTGAAGACCTGGGACCGGACTTCCGGACCTGGCTCCGCAGTTATGTCAGCAAGGAGTTGTAGCACTTGAGCAGCACGGCAGACGCCCCGGACCCCGCCCGGGGTCCGGACCCGGACCCGGGCCCGAGTCCGGACGCGGCCCCCGGGCAGGACCGGATCTGGTCCGTCGAGGACCACCTCGCGGACATTCTCGCCGCGGTCCGCCCCCTCGACCCCATCGAGCTGCAACTGCTCGACGCCCAGGGCTGCGTCCTCGTGGAGGACGTCACGGTTCCGGTCGCGCTGCCGCCGTTCGACAACAGTTCCATGGACGGGTACGCCGTCCGTACGGCCGATGTGACGGGCGCCACGGAGGAGTTCCCCGCCGTGCTGACCGTCGTCGGGGACGTGGCCGCGGGCAGCGGCGCGCTCCCCGAGGTCGGCCCCGGGCAGGCCGCCCGGATCATGACCGGAGCCCCGCTGCCGCCCGGCGCCGAGGCCGTCGTCCCGGTCGAGTGGACCGACGGCGGTACGGGCGCCGGCGCGGCCACGTCGATGCGCCCGGCCGGCGAGGACGGGGCCGGCGCGAGCGGTGAGGTACGGGTCCACCGCTCGGCCGAGGCCCGCGCCCATGTCCGCGCCCGCGGCAGCGACGTGCGCGCCGGTGACCTCGCGCTGAAGGCCGGAACGGTCCTCGGCCCGCCGCAGATCGGCCTGTTGGCGGCCATCGGCCGGGGCAGGGTCCGGGTCCGCCCGCGCCCGCGGGTGGTCGTCCTGTCCACCGGCAGTGAGCTGGTCCAGCCGGACGAGTCGCTCGGCGAGGGCCAGATCTACGACTCCAACAGCTTCGCCCTCACCGCCGCCGCCAGGGACGCGGGCGCCCTCGCGTACCGGGTCGGCGCCGTCACCGACGACGCGGACACCCTGCGCGCCACGATCGAGGACCAGCTCATCCGTGCCGACATGGTCGTCACCACGGGCGGCGTCAGCGTGGGGGCGTACGACGTCGTCAAGGAGGCGCTCTCCTCGGTGGGCGACGAGGACGAGGCGGGCGGCGGGGTCGACTTCCGCCGCGTCGCGATGCAGCCGGGAAAGCCCCAGGGGTTCGGTTCGATCGGCCCGGAGCACACCCCGCTGCTCGCGTTCCCGGGCAACCCGGTGTCCTGCTACGTCTCCTTCGAGCTGTTCGCCCGGCCGGCGATCCGTGCCCTCATGGGTCTGAAGGACCTGCACCGTACGACGGTCAGGGCGCCCCTCACGACGGACCGGACGCTCTCGTCCCCGGCGGGCCGCCGGCAGTTCCTGCGCGGTACGTACGACGCCGAGGCGGGCGCCGTCACCCCGGTCGGCGGCGCGGGCTCCCACCTCGTGGCGGCCCTGGCCCACGCCGACGCGCTGATCGTGATCCCCGAGGAGACCGTCTCCGTCGAGCCCGGCACGGAGGTCGAGGTGGTTCTGATCGGCTGACGCATCCCTGTGGCGGTACCGTGGCTGCCCACACAGGCCCTGTCGGGCCCGGACCGGGAGCGCCACAGCGAATGACTGTGTTTTCCCGGGGGGCGACCCCCGGACACCCTCAGCAGGCCGACGAGAGCGGTTCGAGCGGTCAGGACGACCTGACCGATTCGGGACAGGACGGCCTGACGCACATCGACGCGTCGGGCGCCGCCAGGATGGTCGACGTCTCCGCCAAGGACGTCACGGCACGCACCGCGCGCGCCAGCGGCCGGGTGCTGGTCTCGCCGCGCGTCGTCGAACTGCTCAGGGGCGAGGGAGTGCCCAAGGGGGACGCGCTGGCCACGGCCCGTATCGCGGGCATCATGGGCGCCAAGCGGACCCCCGACCTGATCCCGCTCTGCCACCCGCTGGCCGTGTCGGGCGTCAAGCTCGACCTCTCGGTCGCGGACGACGCCGTCGAGATCCTGGCGACGGTGAAGACCACGGACCGCACCGGCGTCGAGATGGAGGCCCTGACCGCCGTCTCGGTGGCCGCGCTGACCGTCGTCGACATGGTGAAGGCCGTCGACAAGGGCGCCGTCATCACGGACGTACGGGTCGAGGAGAAGACCGGCGGCAGGTCCGGGACCTGGACCCGCCCGGACGCCGCCGGTGACGGAGCTGCCGGGGGTACGGCATGAGTACGCCGCCACCCGGCAGCCCGGGACCGTCGGGCGGGGCGCCCGCCTCGCCCTACCGGGCCCTGGTCGTCACGGCGTCCAACCGTGCGGCGGCGGGTGTCTACCCCGACAAGGGAGGCCCCCTGCTCGCCGACGGCCTCGGCGCGCTCGGCTTCGCCGTCGACGGCCCGCGGGTCGTCCCCGACGGCGACCCGGTCGAACAGGCCCTGCGCGAGGGCGTGGCCGCCGGATACGACGTGATCCTCACCACCGGCGGTACGGGCATCTCGCCCACCGACCGCACCCCGGACGCCACGCGCCGCGTGCTCGACCAGGAGATTCCCGGCATCCCGGAGGCGATCCGCGCGGAGGGCGCCGCGAAGGTCCCCACCGCCGCGCTCTCCCGGGGCCTGGCGGGCGTCGCGGGGCGGACCCTCATCGTCAACCTGCCCGGCTCGACCGGCGGCGTACGCGACGGACTCGCCGTACTCGACCGGCTGCTCGTCCACGCCGTGGACCAGATCCGCGGCGGCGATCACCCCCGCGTCTCCGGATGAACCCGGCCTGGCCCACGATGCTGGTGGACGGTGAGGTGACCCTCCGCCCGATAAGGCTGCGCGACCAGCGTGCCTGGCGGGAGGTGAACCGGCGCAACCGCGACTGGCTGCGCCCCTGGGAAGCGACGATCCCGCCGCCGCCCCCCGGCGGCCCGGTCGCCCAGCGCCCCACGTACCGCCAGATGGTCCGCCACCTGCGCGCGGAGGCGAACGCGGGCCGGATGCTGCCGTTCGTCATCGAGTACCAGGGGCGGCTGGTCGGCCAGCTCACGGTCGCCGGGATCACCTGGGGCTCGATGTGCTCGGGCCATGTCGGCTACTGGGTGGACCGTGAGGTGGCCGGCCGCGGAGTGATGCCGACGGCCGTGGCGCTCGCCGTGGACCACTGCTTCCGGATGGTCGGGCTCCACCGCGTCGAGATCTGCATCCGCCCCGAGAACGGGCCGAGCCGCCGCGTCGTCGACAAGCTCGGCTTCCGGGAGGAAGGGCTGCGCCCCCGCTATCTCCATATCGACGGAGCGTGGCGGGACCACCTCGTCTACGTCCTCACATCGGAGGAGGTGCCCGACGGGCTGCTCCGCCGGTGGCATCGGGCGCGCCCGGGAACGACCAGAAAATAAAACAAACGTTCGATATCGCGTTCCATACGACCATAAACCGATACGAACAATCACAAAAAAAGTCCGTGATATCAGCCGGATCGTGCGACACACCGGTCCAATTGGCCGATGCCCTCGTGCGAACCCCTCTACGGTGTGAACCGTGAGCAGCAGCGGCCTCATCTACGCAGTCATCGTCGGGGCCTGGGCCGCCTACTTGGTGCCGATGTGGCTCCGCAGGCAGGACGAGCTGAACGAGGCACGTCCGACGGAACGCTTCAGCACCGCCATCCGGCTGCTGTCCGGACGGGCGGCCATGGAGCGCCGTTACGCCAAGGAGCTTCAGGGGCGAGCCGCCGAGGAGGCGGGGGCCGACGAGGAACCGGGGAGCCGAACGGAGTCGATGAGCTCCGTCGACGTCCGGGCCTTCGCCGCGCCTCCGGACCGTACCGAAGCCCGGATGAACGTCCACGCGGACATCCCCGCTCCGGCCAGGTCGGCGCATTCCAGGTCGACGGCGCCCCACCCCGAACCGCACCCCGCGCCCCGCCCCGCCCCCGAGCGCCCGGCGTCCAAGCGGCGCGCGCGCCCCGCGGGCAATCCGGCCGAACGGGCCCGGCGCGCACAGCGCTCCCAGGTCCTGGCACGCCGACGGCGCACCACCATGATCCTCTTCCTCTCCTTCACTCTCGGCGCGATCGTCGCGGCGGTCGGTGGCCTGGGCTTCCTCTGGGCGCCCGCGGTCCCGGCCATACTCCTCAGTACCTATATCGTCCATCTGCGCGGCCAGGAGCGGCGCCGCTTCGCGTTCACCATGGACCGGCGCCGGGCCGAGGCCGCCGCGCAGCGGCTGCGCGAGACCCGCGCCCCACGCCGCCAGCCCGCAGCGGCCGGTTCCGACGAGCCCGAACAGGAGCCCGAGCCCTGCCCCGAACCCGAGCCGGCCGCCACGGTCTCCCCCCAGGAGGCGGGCCGCCGCGCCCTGGTCGAGCAGACCGACCACGCGGAATGGGTCGACCAGCAGCGCGAACGCGGCCCGGCCCGCGGCGAGAGCTGGGAACCGGTCCCGGTGCCCCTGCCCACGTACGTCACGGCCCCGGTCGCCCCCCGCGCCTCCAGCGGCGTGGAGGTAGGCGACCCGGAGACCTGGAGCGCGGCCCGCTCCTCCACGGCCGAACCGGCACCGGACCCCACTCCGTCCCCCCGCACCCCACCCCAGCGCCGCACCCGCGACCACGGCAGAACCCCGCTCTTCGACCAGTACGACGAGGACGACGACCGCCCCCGCGCCGCCAACGAGTGACCACCCCGCACGGACCCGCGCCGGCCCGCCGCCGGTCCCGTCCGTGACCAGCCGCCAACGGATTTCCGAGCACGGCAGGGAGGGTGCTAAAGTTTCACTCGTTGCAAGGGCCTGTGGCGCAGACTGGTAGCGCACCTCGTTCGCATCGAGGGGGTCAGGGGTTCAAATCCCCTCAGGTCCACAGCACGACTGTTCTTGAGTTAGCTCAGGAGCGTTGACGAGATCCCGTCCGATCGCAAGATCGGGCGGGATCTTCGTCATTTCAGGGGTCGTTCGATGGCTGTTCGGGGTGGTGGATGGCGGCGTATCGGGTCTGGCCGGTTGCTGGGCAGACGCTTGGGCCTTGCCAGGACATGCGAACCGGCCCCGGTCGCCCGGGGCTGGTGATGGTGCTGTGTGGCTGTGACGTTGCCCGATCAGAGGTTGGCTGGCGGATGCCGCCCCATGTCGATTGGCGCGGGGACGGAAGACAGGTCGCAATCTGGGGCAGTCGCAATGGACTCGAAGTCGGTGTCGCAGAGCCGGTTGCCGGTGCGCTCGTAGAGCCAGGTTTCCAGGATGTCCAGGTTCCCGATGGTCACCATGATCGCGATGAGGATCGTCTGGGCCACCTGGCCGGGGACTCGGCGGTGCATCGGGTTGCCGATGTCCATGCCGGCGCCCTTGAGACGGCCGTTGAGGCCCTCGTTGTGAGAGCGGATCGGCTTGTAGATCCGCTCCCAGGTGGGGCTGAGGTAGTGGCTGTCCTGCCGGAACTTGGCGTTCTTCAGGTCTCCGGCCGCGTCGGCGGGGACGCTGATCGCGGAGGCCCCGCAGACGGCGGGCAGCGCCTCCTTGCCGGGAGGGTCCGCCCATTCTCTGTCAGGGAGCTGGATGGTCGGGCGAGCCGAGGCGTGGCTGGCGCGGGAGCGGAGATCCGCCAGTTTGATCACGGGCTGAGGCGGACCCGAGGCGGTCGGTCGAGCAGGGCGGAGGCGTTCTCGGCGTGGACAGTTCACCGAAGGGGACGGCCCGGCCGCCGGGCATTGCAGGCGCACGGTTCCACGGGCATCGGCGTTCTGCTTGAGCTTGAGGAAGTAGGGCAGCCGCTCGGCGACCACCGGCTTCAAGTCGTCGAGCCGTCGGCGGAAGGTCTTGTCGTCCATGCCATGAGTGGCCTGAGCCAGGGCGTTGGGGATGTGTGGGCAGGCGAGGGAGCCGTCGATCAGTACGGCTCCTTGCCAGCTGCCCTGGATACCGCGGTCGGCCGCCTTGTAGTCCAGAGCGAGGCGGTAGCCGAGTCGGCGTACGGGGATCTGGAAGTTCTCCGGCGAACAGCCGGTGTAGGCGCGATCTGCGGCACAGGTGCCTGTTGGCAGCCGAAGCTCGGCGATGTGCTTCAGCATGGTGACCGCGTTCTCGCCCGTACGGACGGTTGGAGTGTCCAGGCTGAGGCCGAGGCAGAGCTGCGGGTAGGAGGGCGCGCGGCGGCCCTTCGCGGCTCCTTCGCCTGTGCGGGAGTGGGCGGCGACGAGCAGGCTTGCGCTGTAGCCGAAGATGCCCTTGTCGGAGCCGCCGCTGAAGTGCCAGCCAGCGGTGATCTCGACGGACGCCGTGCCCGAGTAGTCGCTGTCGGGCTTGGCCAGAACTGGGATCGAGGTGGCGTCCACTCCCACGTCACCGGCCCAGTGCCGCATGTATCCGCGTTGCTGTGCCAGCCGGACCGGGACCAGTACGAGGTCGTTCGCCAGCCTTTGGAGCCGGTTCGCGGCCCTGCGGCCGGCAGCCTACTCCCAGACAGCGGAGTGGATGTCAGCCTCCGCTTGGTCCAGGCGCCGGCGCCGGTCGCATCGTGCCGGGTCGAGTGCGGTGGTGATCCGGTCCAGCCCTCGGTAGAGGCGACGACTGGCAGCTATGCACGCGCGTGCCGTGGACGGCGGCAACTCGGGGATACCGAGCCAGGCGCGGGCTGCGGGCTGGAGACGGAAGTGCAGGATCTGCCAGGCGTCGGAGACCGTGGCTCGGCCCGTGTAGTACACGGCGAGCATCAGGCCCGCCAGTACGGTCCTCGGCCGTACGCCTGGTGGCCCGGGGCGGCCTCGCAGCATATCTTCCAGCTGTTGGGGCAGGCCGGAGCGGTCGAGGACAGTCAGCAGCTGGCCGACCTTGGAGTCGGGGATCTCGGTGAGCCTTCCAGGACGCAGTCGTGGCCGCGCATGGCGGGCGGCCAGCTGGTCGGCTTCAGGCCGCGCCCTCACGAGCGGCGGCCGCGCAGCAAGCGGATCACCTTCGCCCTGGGCAGTGGGGGCACCCAGTGGTGGTAGCCCGCCAAACCGGCAGGGGAGGCCATGCCTGCGGCAGAAGCGACCGCCTCCGGACTGATGCCCTCGGAAAGCCGGCCGACGATCCACGTCGACCGCAACCGCCGAGCGGAGAGCGGCGGCAGACCCGCATGAGGCCGATGGCGGGCAGGCCAGGAAGAGACGAGGTTCTTGGCTGCGGTGACCTTCCGTCCCGGCCTGAAGAGGAACCCGGTTCCGGAGGTCTCTGCCAACTCGGCCAGCGTGCCTTCCCAGTCGGAGTGACACGCCACGAGCCGGCCGAGCATCTTCTCATCCAGCACCGCGACCCCACCAGAAGTGACGCGAACGTGGCTGCCTCGCATGGGCGGGACCTCACCCGGCATCAGGCCGCACCCGGCTCCGAGCGCCATGAGCGCGAGGCCGTCGAGTCGAGCCTGGTCCGGCAGATGATTCGCCCAATCCCGCAGGCGCGCCAGCTCCCCGGTTTCATAAGGCGGCTGCGGCGTACGGGGCGAGGAAAGTCGAGCCGGAGGGGCCTCTCCGCGCTGGACCCAAACCAGGGCTTCCCGGGCCCGCCGCAGCCAGGTCCGGTAGGTCAGTACTGTCGAGTCCTTTGCCGCAACGCAGCCCGACAGGATGAAGGCGTCGATCGTCTCGGTCCGCAGCCAGGTTCCGGGGTCGCGCGGCAGCCCGCTCCGGTCCGCCCAGACCGCGATCCGGCCGATCACATGCAGCAGATGCTCCGCCGCGTAGCAGGTGGCCGGAGCTGTCGCCGCCACGGTGGCTCTCACCAGCTCGGCGACCGGCGCCCACTGGCGATGCGGCAGTCGGGGCCGGTAGTCGCGGATCTTGCTGGAGACCTCCGAGCTCAGTGTCACAGACCAACAGAACCGGCTGGACAAGCAGCCAGTGAAGACGTCGAAGGCGATCTTCACGGAAAGGAGTGCATCGACATGGTCGGAGGTTTGGCCCGCAAGACCGCGCCGAGAGACCTTGCCCGCGATCCGGAATCCTGGCCCGACTCCGCCGTCGACGACGTCGCCGCCAGAGTCGTCCAGGCCATCGCCCGCGAGCTCGCGCTCGCCCTGGAGCGCGAGAAGCGAAGCCTGCGGAAGGTCTCCACCGGATCCGGGGTCAACCGGCAGGCTATTGCCGACCTGCTCGCCGGCCGGTGCTGGCCGGACGTCGTCACCGTTGCCCGCCTGGAAGATTTCCTCGCCGTCCCGCTGTACCCACGGGATGGAATGCGCAGTACGCAACAAAATCGGCCTTCCCGTCCCCGGGGAAACCTGTCCCAGGGAACGACGAAATAGGCCACGCGCCCCCGAGGCGAGGCGGATTGCTCTAGCCTCGGGGATGCGTGAGCCACTACGAGGGTCCACGTCACTGGCTCCGAAGAGGGTCCAAGCTCAACGGAGCCCGTCCCCTCCTCCCCGCAATGGGAGGAGGGGACGTCTCATGTTCGGGGCGGCGGCGTCAGGCGTCCCCTCCCTGCGATTCCGTGACCCGGCGGGCGGCGAAGGTGCCGATCGGGTGCTCCACGGCACGGTCGTTCTTCACCAGCCGCTTGCAGGTCCGGCGGGTCGTCTCGATGGGCGCCCGCCCTTCGTCGCCCTTGGTCGGGCGCCCAAGGGCCTCTGTGATGTCCTTGACCTTCATCGGCCGTCCGGCGCCCACGAGGATCTGCTCGACCGCCTGCATCAACTGCCCGGACGGCGACCGTGAAGGCCCGCTCTGCCTGACACGAGTCTCCTCTGGCGGCTTGCTCGGTTCCGACTCGTCGTCGGCGGACGCATCGCCGTCCTCGTGCTCCGCGTCAGCTTCCTGCTGGGAGCTTTGATCGTCCTCGGACGACGCCGAGCGACCCGCGATGAGCTCGGCGAGAGCTTCGCTCAGCTGATCGCGAGTGCTCGCGTACTTTGCTGCCTCGACTCGGAGATCCGCGAGCTCTGCTTCGAGCTCCGAGATCCGCGCCAGCGTCCGATCAGTCTTGCCGGAGTAGATCTCCACAGCCGTCCGCAACCCGGGAGCCGCATCCGGCTCGCCCGCCTCTGTGAAGTCCATCCGCCCCTCCTCGGCCCTCCCGTACGACAGGACAACGGCAGTCATCGTAGGGAATGCCAGTCGTGCCCGGCAGCCAAATGACCAACGAAGTCTGGCAGTTGAGGCGCGGCGGAGCGTGAGTCTGATGTCTGGCGTCCCTGACCTGCGTGTCTGCGACGCCAGTCGTAATGCTTAACACCGTCAACAGTTACGGCAGATCAGGCTCTGTCGCGATTCCTGACGCCACGTCTTCGAGGACGAGGTCCGGAAGGATGGCCAGTCCCAGACTCTGAAGATCCACGTTCGGGCTGGCTGCCTTCTCTGCAACGCGGGGCGACCAGGAGGCCAGCCCGCCCAGTGCAGGTACCAAGCCTTCTCGGTCGTCACTGAGCAGGGCTGCCACGAGCGACACGACATCGGCGCGGGAGCTGCCTGCTGGAGTCGGGAGAACGGCCAGCCCTGAGAGTGCGCGCTGGTCACGAGAGCCACAGAGCGCCGTGAGGGCGGCGAGAGCGAATCGGACGGCATTGCTCTCGTTCTCCCAGCGGGACAGCAGTCTCGGCAGCCCGCTGCCGATGGCCCGCCGTGTCAGGTACTCAGCTGCAGACTCCTCCCAGCCACCCCCGAGTGCGGTGATGCGATCGGCCAGGGAGACCTCTGCAGCCGGCCCCGAAGCAGCAAGCCGCAACAGGTCGCCGAGCAGAACCAGCCGGCTGCCGGGCGCGACGTTGTCGTCGCAGACCAGCTCCATGAGGAACGGGACAGCCTCGACGGTGGTGTCGGTGCAGGTGCCTTGGTGGGCCACAGCATCCGCGAGATCACCGAGGAACTCACCCGTCGACCCATAGGGCTCGCCGAACGCGAACTCCTCATCGAGTAGCCACCCCACGGCATCCGGAACGTCCTCCGCGCTGCCGTACATGCGCTCTGCGACCGCCACCACGGCCTGGACCACCGCTGCGGGCTCACCGACCTCACTGCACTTCCACGGCGGACCGGTCGGAGGTCGCACGGGATCCTTGGGCAGAGGACTCGGAAGGGCGACCTCGGCGTCGGTTTGTTCATGGACCAGGCCGTCCCGTTGGAAGACTCTTTCGGCAGTGACGGCATGTCCCTCGCTGTACCCCTGCTGGAAACCGCAGTGGGCACGGGCCACACGGGCCATCCGAGTCCGCTCACTCCGGAGGAACGGCTCGAGAGCCATGCGCTCGTACCCGCTGTAGACGGCCAGCGAGAAGACCTGCCACCACCCCTCCAGTTCCGGGTCCATCGACGGCTTTCCGTACCAGAAGCTCGATGGAACGAACCGGAAGTGATCGTGGACGCGCACTGCCGTCAGACGGTGGCCCATCCCGGAAAGCTCGGCCGCGGCGGCGCGGGCAGCATCCTCACTCGGCAGGCTCAGCGTGTACTGGACTCCCCAGGCGGGAGGTGCCGCGCTCATCAGCTGCACTGCCAGGTGAACATCGCCCGCTCGAAGCGCCGCGCGGCCAGATCTTCCGGGCGGATCAGCCAGTACAGGGCTCCGGCATCGCCCCACATCATGTCCGCGGCGTCCTCGCTGTCGAACTGGGCCAGCAGCACCCAGTTGCCCGCCTCCTCTGACAGCCGAGGGTCCTCCCAGGACACCTCGCCGTCCAAAACCGCCTCCGCGATCTCGATCTCCACAGGGTTCTGCACCGAGTGAGCGTGGCCGCCGATCTGATGCCCCACCTCCTCGTCGAACTCCCACAGCGCCTCGAGGAACCCCTGCGAGCAGACGGGATGGTCGTACCGGTTCCCCAGCGGGGCGCCTGGGACGAAGACGGCCCGGACGGATGGATGCCAGGGCTCGGTCGCAGTCATCTCCACCCGAGCGGTCAGTGGTACCACCGGGTACGGCTTGAGCCCAGCAGGCGCCCCACGCTCTGACACCTCCTCGTCGGCCCCCACGTAGAGCACGCGGGCGCCCGCCCAGCTCTCCCGGTCCTCAGCAAGAACGAGAGCATCGCCATCGTCCAACTGCCCATCGAAGTAGAAGAACAGCAGCGTCCCCGCCGCGGGCAGATCGATGTCCAGCGCAGCCACCTGGAGGCGCGTGCAGTCGAGCGAGGCTATGAAGGAGAGCGGGCCGTGTCCATCCCACATCGGCCACGCTGAGGTGACCGGTAGCGCCGGGAGTCCACCGAGCTGCCCGATTGCGTCGCCGGAATTGACCGCTGCTTCCAGACGAATGCCAGGCCGAAGCAGACAAGCCCAGTTCTCGGCTACCTCGGGCGACAGATACTGCAGGGCGAGAGAACGAAGGGCATCTCGGGAACCGTGTGTCATGCGCCCGATCATCCAGGGCACCACCGACAACCGTCCCTGCAGCCCACGGTTCAGCCTCCGGCCGACTTGGACTGAGAGGTACGGGCCGGCAGTGGCAGGGCCTCACATCAGCAGCCCACCGCCCTCCCCGCATTCACCGTGGACCACCCGCTGCCACGCCGGGGACGGCACGTCTGCCACCAGCAATGTGTTCAGAGCGTCAGTGCCCTGATCTCTGACGAGGTCGGATGCTTCTTCCTCCACGGGAAAGTCACCTTGAAGAGCGTCGCAGTGCAAGCAGCCGTTGCTCAGGTACCTCCCACCCATTGTGGAGCTCCAGCGGGGCTTGATCGAGTCCGCAAGGGGTGCGAATCCGAGCTCCGCCAGCAGCTCCTTCACCCATACCCGCGAGGCTTCGTCGACCGTCCTCGGCCAGCGATCAGTGGAGGTCGGACGACACGGGTACAAGCCCACCACGCAGGTGGTGACTTCGCCGCACTTCCAGCACGGGCGGTCCATGGTCAGTACGCGCAAGGGGATCGTTGCCGCGGAGCCTGCCGGCACCACGTCCGGAATCCACGGCTCAGTTCCAAACTGGTCGCTCTCGTCCCAGCGCTCGTGCCGGAATGCGACTTCCTGGCACACAGGACACCGAGCTCTCCGCTTGCCGTCATCGCAAAGAGTCAGCACTGCTGCTCCTGCTGCGACCTGGACGGAGCAGTCCATGCATGTGCCGGCAAACCGGTTCGCCTCTCCCCGAAGGGGGCGATCACGCGGTTGCTCTCCGGCCAACGACGTAGCGTCCCCACGGGCTGGACGCCCCAGACCCGGCTCGGGAGCGTCGGTCTTGCAGTACACCTGCCATTTATCCCTGAGCCGAATGCGAACGCCAGCACCGGGCTGCACGTACTGGGAGCAATGATCGGCTGCGCAGACACCCCCGTACCTGTTCGTTGGCAGTTGACTCAACTCGATCTCCTCCTTATCTGGGACGCCCTGCCGGAGTCGCTCGTGGACACCTCCGGGCTCGCTGCTGCTGTCAGTGGCCTCTGCCAGGATGCAGAACGTGCTCCCCACTGCCGCCCGAAGACCAGCTCAGCCTGATTTGACCCACCACAAACCGCTACTTGAGCCCTATACGGAAGGCCGCCATGAGTTGGGATGTGCTCCTCCTCCGCCTGCCCGACAACGTCACTTCGGTCCAGGAGATCCCAAACGACCACACCCCGCCTCCGCTTGGCCACCGCCACGACGTACTGGGTGCCATCGCCCAGACCATCCCTGAAGCCGATCTCTCGGACCCGACCTGGGGCCAGCTTCTCGGACCCACCTGGTCCATGGAACTCAACATCGGCGAGGAGGACCCAGTGGACTCGATCATGATCCACATCCGGGGCTCGGGCGACGACGTGCTCCCGCCCGTCTTCCGCCTCGCTGACGTCTTGGGCTGCGGGGTCTTCGACTGCGCCGAAGGGGACCTGATCACCGCAGAGCAGACATCGGGCTGGCACGGATTCCAGAAGTTCCGCGACCACGTGCTCGACTCTTCTCGTTGACCTCTTTTCGGCTGGTCGTGCGAGTGTCACCGCATCCCAGCCGTACGGAGTCAGAAGGGCAGTTCGTCCACCGCAGTTGGTTCCGTGCCCTGCCACTGGGCCCACCGACCGGGGATGGCAGCGCAGGTTGTCGCAAGGTGGCTCAGGTGTTTTCCTCGAACGTGCAGCCAGCTGTGAGGCGCCAGTCCGTCCTGTCGTAGAAGGAGACCGGGAGCGGAGTACCAGCGGACCGGAGACTCGTCGTCGCCCGTCCACATGGGGTAGTCAGGGAGGGCCACTCGCTCAAAGAGCTCCGCAACCGAGTCCATCGCGTCGGCTGGCAACTCGCAGGCGTTGTAGAGCTGCCCGTTGCCGAACAGTGCCTCGGACAGCACGAGCTCGACGCACGCCAGCGAAACCCGGTCCATGAAGGGCCGCCAACCGTCTCGCGACTGGACGACAACAGGCGGGTCGCATTCCTTCAGGTCGCTCAGGCGTACGCCCCAGAAAGCGCACCCTTGGTTCTCGCTCCGGAAGACCAGCACCCCTCCGAGATCCTGGTGCACGAACAGACCTGGTGGGGGCAGCATTGGATCCTGGTACGCGAAGAGGTCGGGGCGCCTGCCCATGAGGAGGTACGCCTCTCGTAGCGCAGTGGGGAGCGGCAGGCCGAGGCGCGCTTCGACCTGCTGAAGGTCAATCTCCGCGACACCATCACCCGCAGTCAGGGGTGTGTACCAGTCGGCGGCAAAGGCGCGAATGAACTCCCATGCCTGCGACCGGTCCGACACACCGCTCTCAAGGGCCTCAGCCACATCGAAGTTGCTCACCATGCGGTGACCGTACCCACCACGCTGACGAGGTGGGGAACGATCACGTGGCTGCTTGGAAAGAATCACCGGCTGAAGTGTTGCGCTGCTGGTCAGCGGTACTCGTGAACACCCACTGTGACGACTGCCGCGTTTCACAACTCGCCGAGGGTTCTCAGCCTTACTCATCCACGGCGCCCTCAAGGAAGTCGTGGTGGCGGGCGAGGGCTTGGCCGAGCTCCGTGCGGCCTGGGGTACCAGGCTGGGAGGTCTGCCACAGGGTGACGCCCGCGTTTTTGATCTCCGCAGTGCGGTACGACGCGATGGTGGAGTCGTCGGGGTCCTTTGCGGCCACGAGGACCGCGAGGATGTGGTGGGCGGCTTCGAGGTCCGGGCGTCGTGTCGCGCGCCGTGCTACGGCGGTGATGTGGGTGATGTCCGTGGTGCGCTCAAGGGTCTGGGCGGTCAGATCCAGCCACACCGCATCGTCCAGGGCTGCGGCATGGGCGAAGTTCCCGGCGCCGCGCAGGTGGCCGGCCGAGCCGGGGACGTCGAGCGCGAGGACACCGCGCCACAGGTCCACCCCCTGCTCGACGTCCACTGCGTTCTCCGGTGTGGCGGTGCGGGGCAGGAGACGTTCGGCTTCGCCCAGCAGGCGGGAGATCGCCGCCGGGCCGCCGTCGCGGGCGGAGAGGAGGGCGAGGAACTCAGGACGGCCGCCGAGGGTTGCCGGCTTGGCCAGCAGCAGGGCCGCGCAGTATGGCCAGAGCGTGGCGTTCTTCGTACCGTCCCCGCTGGTGCGGCTCAGGTAGACGGCGAGCTGGACCGGGTCGAGGCGCTGCAGGATCCGCATGCCCTCGGGGCGGAGGCTCCTCTGAGCGTTGATCCCGAGGACCGCGGGCGAGACCGCCTTGTCGAGGTCGAAGAGAGCTGCCTGATGTCGGTCGACCCAGCGGGATGCGTGCTGGATCAAGGCGGGAAGATGGTGGCCGATGACCGCCAGGACGCGGTCGTCAGTTCCCTCGTCGAGGATGTCGTCGAGAAGGGTCTCGACGGCCACCGTGAGCTCGGCCGGGGCGTAGACGAAAGTCAGACCGTGTCGGATGAGGGCGTCCAGCGCGAGGCCGCCGATCTCCTGGTGTGCGGCCGACAGCGGGTCGGCCTCCGAGGTGGTCGGCTCGGTCCACGCGGTGACGGCTGTCTCCAGCCAGGCGGTGAACGTAGCCGCGATATCCCCGAGGTCGATTCGGTGTGTCCATGCCTCGCTCAGCGCCAGGCACAGCGTGAGCTGTGCCTGCATCTGGACCGAGGCCCCGACACCGGGCGCGCTGAGCAGGTCCCACAGTGCTGCGGTGACGGCCCTCGTGGTGGCCTCGTGGTCCGGGAGCGGGCACGGGTCGGCGGTGAGCGGGGTGCGCAGCGCGGCCAGGTAGGCCTGCTGCAGGGCGGGGTCCGCGAGACCGGCGACGACTGCGGGGACGTCGGTGGCCCACAGGGCCGGGTCGGTGGCGACGAGCCGGCCCAGCACGGTCAGGGCATAGTCCAGGGACAGGGATCCGGTCCGCTGCCGATCCAGCAGGAGCGCGGCGGCTGCCGGTGCGCCGTGGTCGGTGGCGACGGGCGCGAGGTCCTTGGTGGCGGCGGTGAGGGTGTCGAGGTAGGGGACGAACTGAAAGCGCGGCAGCGGCTTGGCCGGAGCGGTCCCGATCAGGTCGGTCACCGCGTCGACGGCAGGCTGCCACGGGGCGAGCACCGGTGCCGGCAGGACCGGGGAGAGCGACCACACCGCGTCCCAGCCCCGTGGGGCGTTCCAGTCGGCGAGGGCGCGGCGGCCCGCGTCGAGGTCGGCCCCGGTCGGGGCGACGCCGAGTCCTTGTGCGAGCTCCGCCTCCACTGCGGGCAGGGTATCGGGCGGGCAGCGGTCGAGGGCGGCAGCCACCAGGTCGAAGGTGTCGGCGCCAACCATCTTGACGTCACCGAGGCGCGTCAGGAGGCCGCGGGCGGCCGTGAGCCAGCTCTGGGAGGCCTCGGAGTCGTCGTACTGCTGAGGGACGGTCTCCAGCAGGTGGGCGGCCAACACGCGGTCCGCCCATCGGGACGGTCCCGGGAGGCCTGGCCATCCAGCGGTGCGCTGCGCCAGGGTGACGCCGTGCTGGAACTCGGTCCGGGCGAAGTCGAGGCGGGCTCGGACCGCGATCCGGGTGGCGGACGGGCCGAAGTCGTCGGCCGAGACCACCTGGCGCAGATCGTCCGCCATGTCGAGGGCCGCCTGGTCCGATTCGGAGTTCACGGCGGTATCGACGACCGCATTCATGGCGCTGCGTACGGCCCGCACCACGGCCGCCTCCCCAGCGCCGTCCGGGCCGTATGCGGAGCGTTGGAGGTCCGCCAGCTGCGCCTGGAGCTCCCAGTACTGCCCGGCAGAGTGGTCCACCACGTACAGCAGCACCCGCTTGGCCACTTCTACCCAGTCGACGTCCCGCTCGTCGGCGGGGACGTCGACCAGCCACACAACCAGCTGAGGCCACAGCGCCTCCACGGTGCCGTCCTTGCACACGACGGTCCGCACCTCGGGGGCGGAAGCACCGCCGATGGCGCCAGCCACCCTCAGGAGACCGGCCAGCACGGCCGGGTCCGCGTCGGTGAAAGCGCCTCGGTGCTTCCTGAGCCACTCCAGTACCCGCCGCGGGTCCGCCTGCGCGACGCGCTCCAGGTACGGCTGGGCCGGCCACCGGCCCGCTTCGGGCAGAAGCCGATTGGTGTTGACCAGGTCGAGCCAGGCGGGGCTCACGGCGTTGGCGAAGAACCACCTGATCGCGCGTGGCTGGTGGATCGCGGCCACCGCGGCGGCGTCCGCCGCGCTCGGCGCCTCGTTGCGGGCGAGTGAGACCAGCAGCGGGGCCAGGGCGGGCAGGTCGAGCAGGAGCTGCTCTACGTGCGCCAGGAAGTTGGAGACCAGGCGTCGGGTGCTCGCCTCGTCCTCGGCCCCGCCGCCGTGGAGACTGCCGGAAGTACGCCCGTAGAACTTCGACCAGGCTCGGAACGCCTCCTCTTCGCCGGGCCCAGGGGCGGTGCCGTGGTACCGATTAGTGAGGTGTGCCACCTGACGCGGCCGGAACTTGCCGGCGTTCACCTCCCGCGCGTAGTAGGCCCACGCGTCCCGCAGGCCGGCGAGGCCGTCCGGCCGGGCGGCTGCTTCGGCTGCTCCTGAGGCCTGGCGGGCTTGCCGTACGCGGCGCAGGGTCTCGATGATCGCCCGTTGGTCATCCCCGGCGGCGGGCAACGTGCTCAGTCCCTCGGCCAGGTCCAGGAGCTCGCGGACCCCCTCGTACTCCGCCCGGGGGTCGGCTGGGACCGGCAGCCGGCCGTCAGGGATGTGGATCAGCCGCTGAACGCCCGCTCCAAGGCCGGCCTTCTGCTCCAGGACATCCGGCACGTCGGCGGCATCGAGTGCGACGAGCAGCTTGTCCAGAGGGGCCTGCCCCTGCTTGCCAGCCTGTTTGAGGAGGGCGGCGACTTCCGTGTTGACCTGTTCCTGGGCTGCGCGTGGGCCCTCGAAGTCCTCCCCGGCTTCCTTGAGGAGTGCATCCAGTGCTGACCGGCAAGACGCCAGGACCGTCTCGAGCGGCCTGGGCCACCGGTCGAGCTCTTCCAGCAACTGCAGGGCCGTGCGCAGGTGATCCAGCGCCCGCTCGCCGTTGGCTCCGAGCGCAGTAAGGGCATCCGCAGTGCGGGAGCCGTCTGCTAGCCGGGACCGGTCAACTTCCGCGCCAGGGGCGCCATTCGGTATCACCGGGTCACGCTAGCAGCGCTTGGAGTTCCCCATCCTCGCCCCTGTGTCTGAACAGCGGAGGTCGTCTGGTCGTGATTGGTTGGGAAACGATCTCCGTCGACTTGGGGAGCGATCTTCGTGAGCCTCTGGCGGGCCTGGTCAGACACACTCGTGAACACCCCACAGCAGCTCAAAGCCCCTGCCGGGGAAACCCGGCAGGGGCTTTCTGGTGTCGCAGAGCAGAGAAGTACAGCACTACCTCTGGCCTTGAGAGCCGAGGTCCATGTTCTCCACGTAGCCCCAGCAGTCGACGAACCGCAAACCCGTACGGAGTCGGCCCCCGACCGAACGTGGTGGTCGGGGGCCGACTCTCACTTGCGCGCCGATGTCAGGATTCGATGATGCGAACCCGGGCGGGCTGGGCCGACAGACTTCAAGTCCGACGTGAGGACGAAGCTAGAACCGTCCGCGGATCTGCTTGCCCGTTTCGCTCTCCGGATGGTTCAGCGCGTCGTAAACCTTGTGGCCGGAGTCGCGGGCGCCACCGGCCCAGGAGACGGCTCCTCGGTCGGTTACTTTGGCCGCGATGCCGCCCCAGTACTTCGCCTCGCGCACCCACTCGATACCTTCCAGCATGCGTTCGAGAGTGACGCCCTCGGGCATGGGGTCGGCGCTCCAGGTCATGGTGCGGTTCATGGTCGCGCCGAGGCCGGCCACAACGGCGGGGGCAGTGACGGCAGTCTTGGCGTGGAAGAGCGCGGCGTTCTCCTCAAGGAACGCGCCGACCGTCTCCATGACCTCGCGCTGGACGACGACCTTGTCCGGACGGTCGCCGCTCTCGTTGGCGGGAATGTCCTCGTACTCGATGCCGGTCGACGCCGCGTGGATACCGGCCTTGCCGAGCATGGCCGTGGCGACGAGAGTCCGCAGGACCGACATCGTCATCCACTCCACAGCCTTGTCCGACACCTGGCGCTTGCCGGTGAGGATCAAGTTGGACAGAGGGACGGTGGTTTCACCGGCTGGTACCTGCAGCGATTCCATCAGTTTGCGCGTCACGGTGGTGCCGAAATCGCGGCCGTCCATGGACATGGCCAAGGACTTGTCGACCGGAACGCCCTTCAGGTTGCGGTCGTGGAAGATCTGGCGGGCGGCCATGACGCTGATGCCGTGAAAGATCTCGAACGAAAGAGGGATCGCGCCGAAGTCGCAGTCCTCCAGGTTGTACGCGGCCGGGTTCCTCTTGATCCGGTGCCAGGCGGTGACCTGAGTCTCGCTGTCGAGAGCGTAGAGGCCGTCCTTGATCGGCAGGGCCGACGCGCCGTCCTCAGAGATGACCAGCGGACGCGGTGACCACAGGGTGATCTGTGGCAGCGACCAATGGTCATCGAGGTCCCCGCGCAGACCGGACGCAATGTAGTCGGCGTACTCGCCGACGTTCTTGGCCTTCTTGCTGCCCGCAGTACCCAGAAGCCGCTGGATCTCGGCGCGCGTGCGAGCGTACTCACTGATCGGCTGTCCGGCCTTCTGGGCGCGCTTGGCGGCGTCCTCGACCTCTTGGGGGTCGTTGACGATGGCCAGCAGATTTTCGCAGTCGATGACGCCGTTCGCCATGACCCCCTTGCGAATCTCCCGAAGGTCGGCAGGCAGGCCGGTGGTCACCGGCTTCAAAGACATGGGCATGTTCGAGTTCCCCCCTCACGGGCGTCTTTTGACGCTCCGTCATGAATGGGAAGCTATCGGACACTGTGTCGGCAGGGCAACCGAGGTGATCAGAACTATTCATTGCCTGTGGTGCAGTCGATATTTCTCTGCTGCGGCCGAGTTGGTGACCTTGTATAGGCGACTGCGGTGAGCCTTCCGTGGGCATGCCGCTTGTCCGCGGAATGTGCCGAGCCCTCTGCGGCAGCGAGCCTTGATCTGCTCGGGTCGTACGTCGCGCTTCAGCTGCGTGACAAACGCTTTGCCGAGCCGCGGCCCCTTCCTGCGCATCTGCTTTTGGTGCCCAGCGTTAAGCACCCCTCCATGGTTCTTCGTGTCTGGCGTCAGCTTGCTGGGGACCTGAAGGGGAGATCGAGCGCCGGACCCCCTCCGGGGCGGCGCCGGTGGGATGGAGGGCGGGCACATGGTGCTGGAGGAGGCGGCGCGGGCCGCCACCGCCGTCGCCTCGTACGGCAGGGCGGCGGTGACGGCGGCGCGCGAGGCGGTCGACCGGGCGCTGGAGACCGGGCTGCGCGACGGGATCCTCTTCGAACGGCGGCTGTTCCACGCGCTGTTCGCCACCGAGGACCAGAGCGAGGGCATGCGCGCCTTCCTGGAGAAGCGCGAGCCCCGTTTCACCGGTCGCTGAGCCGGGTCTGGATCAGTGCGTGGGTGCCGCTGGTCCGCCAGGAACCCGCCTCCTCCGTACGCGTCTCCAAGGACTTCAGGGTGGCCTCGCTCAGGCCGACGATCACATCGGACTTCAGCGTGCGCAGCGCGGTCACCGGGCCCGGGAAGTACGCGGTGCGCTCGGCGAAGGGCCGGGTGGCGGGCCAGGCGCGGTCGCCCACCAGACGGCGGTAGTTCAGGTCCCCCTTGACCAAGGTCACCGACGCCTGGGCGAGTTGGGCGCGCAGATCGGCGGGCATCGCGTCGAAGGGCAGGGGCGCGCGGAAGAAGTCGTGGGCGCGCACGTCGAGGCGTCCCGTCGCCATCGCGTCCCACAGGCGTGAGCCGATCTCGGCGGCGTACCCGGGCGCCCCGCGCAGCCGGCGCAGCGCGTCGACCACGTCCGGGAGGGTCGCGTCGGACACGTAGTACGGACACGGCTTGACGTGCAGTACGGCGCGGTCGGCGCGCCCGGTGCGCAGGAGATGGTCGAGGAGGACGAGGTCGGGGATCAGCTCCCGTCCCGCGTTGTCCGCGATCAGATGGACGGGCCGGGCGGGCGCCCCGCCGGGGAGCAGGGACCACAGCAGGGCGCTGTCGTCCGCGACGAGCGGCGAGTCCGCAGAGTCCGTACCGGACGTGCCGCCGTCGTCCGAGGCGGACAGGGGCGAAGACGGGGACGCGGACACGGACGCGGACGGAGAAGGGGACGGGGAAGGGGGCGGGGAAGGGGACGAGATACGGAACCCCAGGTCGGCCCGGTTGCCCCAGAGCGAGGCCAGCAGCAGCGCGTACGCCTGGTCCTCGTCGTACCGCCCCGTCCCGTCCCCCGCCGCGGTGGGGCCGTCCACCGTGGCGAGCCCGTCCAGGGCGGTGAGTTCGTCGTCGACGGCGCTGGTCCGCAGCTCGGCGCGCTTGAACGGGGCGAAGGGGTCGACGCCCTGCCAGGGACCGGGGGTGAAGTACCCCACGGCCCCCAGCAGCCTGCGGTAGAAGTAGCTCTCGCTCCACAGGAACGGGGCGTCGAACCACGACCGGCCCACCTGCTCGTCGTACCCCCAGCTCCGCCATCGTCCGAGGTCATGGGCGTCCGCGGGGAGCGGCTCCATCACCCCGTCCGTGATCTCCCGGAGGAGCGCGTCCAGCGCCTCGTGCTGCTCGGGGCCGTACGGGAACGCGTCGCGCACCTGTCGGATGAGCGCCGGATGGCGGGTCGCCAGGACGTTCCGGGGGAACGAGCCCGGCTCGTTGCCCAGGATCACGGGCGCGTCGTCTGCTGCTGGGGGAACCGCGGGCATGGCCTTCACGTACTCCTTCTTCTCCGACTGCCTCCTACGGCTGATGACGCTAACGGGTCAGGGCGCGACCGGCGGGAACGGAATGCCGGCCAGCAGCGGCAGCAGCGACTCCTCCTCGTGGTCGAGGTGCGCGGACAACTCGGTCGACATGCGGTCGAGTTCGGTACGGAACCGCTCCGGATCCGCGGTGGCGACCTCCGTCAGCAGGGCGTGCAGCTCACCCTGGATCCGCGCGACCGTGCGGTGTTCCTCGGCGAGTCGGGCGAAGACCCCGGACAGATGGGGGTGGCTGCTCGCGAGCGCCGGGAACAGATGCGCGTCCTCCCCGGTGTGGTGGAAGGTCAGCGACTCGCAGAACGCCAGGCAGTGCTGGCGCAGTTGGAGCCCGAGCGCCGGCGCGGGCGGTGCCCCGGGGCCCTGGTGCGCCGCCCGCGCGGCGAAGTGGGCGTCGGCCTCGGCGCGTACGTGCTCCAACTGGGAGCGCAGCCAGGTGTGGACCTCGATCAGCTTCTCGGCGAGGTTGCGGGGGCCCGCCCCGGGGACGGCGTCGGGCTCGGAGCGTTCCAGCATGACGACGGGCAGGATCCGCTCGGTGCCTGCCTGGTAGTCGGCGTAGCCGGGAGCGGTGCGCACGACGCGCTCGAAGAGCAGGTCGCGCCGCTCGCCCTCGGCGGGGACGGCGATCGCCCCGTACGTCTGTGAGCCGACCTCCACGCGCACCATGGGGTGGGCGAGCAGGTTGTGGTACCAGTCGGGGTGACGGTGGCTGCCGCCGGCCGAGGCGACGATCAGCAGCAGGTCGCCGTCGCGCACGAAGCCGAGCGGAGTGGTGTGCTCCGTCCCGGACCGTGCGCCGGTGGTGGTGAGCAGGAGGAGATCGGCGCCCTCGAAGGGGCCGCCGACCTTTCCCTCGTTGGCCCGGAACTCCTTGATGACGGACTCGGTGAAGGACAGGGGCATACGGCGGTGACTCTCCAGGAGAAGAGGAAACGGGGAAGTGGCGAAACGGGGAATCGGGGAATCGGAGAAGAGGGGAAAGGAAGGAAAAGGGGATGGGTGGGACCACGCGCGGGCCCTTGGTCCTGGTCCCGGCATCCCGGCATCCCGGAATGCGCCGGTCATGGCCGTGCCGCGGTACAAGGCGACAGGCGGGGATCGGCACGCGGGAAGCGCGAAACGGGGAAGACAGCGGAGTGTCAGGAGGACGAGGGACGGCGCGTGGGAACGCGTACGTCGAATTGGCACCGACCTGATGCGGCCGTCAGGCGCGTAACGGGGTCACGCGCGCAACCGGTGTCGCATGCGTACGGATATGACGCGGGTACCGGCGTGACGCCGAGTACGCCGTAGCTGTCAGACGCGGGGTGCGGAGTATGAACTCATGGCATCGTCCCTCGGTAAAGGTGTCCGCTCGAACGCCGGCCTGCCCACTGCTCTCTGGCCGGTGTCGCGCTACACGCCGACCATTACAGCCATCCGGCGGTGCCCTGTCAATCCGGAAGCATTCGCCTCTCTCGTACGTGAGGACGATTGCCCCACGACAAGCCTTGGCCTTAACTCGGCTTCTCAATAGCCCACTTGGGTGACACGGGCTCACGGATATTCTCCGCGGGCCACTACTGTGCCCAGACATGACCTCTACCAATACCGCGGCGAACCATGCGCACTACGCGTCCCTCCTGGGCACCCTCTCGGTGATTCCCTGGACCAGTGATCCCGCCGCCGGGGAGCGCAACGCGCCCTTCCTGTTGGCCTATTCGCTCGGCGACGGGCGGGACGGACCCGAGGCCGGTACGGAGGCCATGCACGCGGTCCTCGCGGACATCGGCCTGAAGCCCGGCAGTGAACTCGTCGACGCCGCGCAGTCGCCCAACATCCCGATCAAGCTGATCGTGGAGGCGGGCCGGGCCGTGCTGACCATGCCGTACCTCCACGCGCAGTGCCCTGTTCCGCCGGAGTGGGAGCAGGACGCGCGGGACACCGGGCAGGTCTACTTCCTGGTCGCCACACGGCCCTGGGCCGAGGGCGCCCCGGGGCGTCCGGTCGACGAGCAGCAGTTGCGCGCCTTCGCGGGCGACGAGGAGATGCTGCTGAGCGCCGCGCACTGCCTGCTGCCGGTACGCGGTCTGCGCGGCTGACCGGCGAGCGAGGAGCCGAGAGCGAGGAGCGGGGAGATGGCAGCGGCATCGACCGAGTACAGGTCCGCCCGGCACGCGGAGGCGGGGACGGTACGTGACGCCCACGGGGAGGAGCCGCGCGGTGCGCGGGGCGCGAGCCGGGCGCTGGCCCTGCTCCTGGTGGTCACGGGGGCCGCGGGGCTGCTGGCCGCGTGGGTGATCACGATCGACAAGTTCAAGCTGCTGGAGGAACCGGACTTCCAGCCGGGGTGCAGCCTGAACCCGGTGGTGTCCTGCGGCAACATCATGAAGAGCGCCCAGGCGTCGGTCTTCGGCTTCCCCAACCCGATGCTGGGCCTCGCCGCCTACGCGGGCGTCGTCTGCATCGGCGCGGGGCTGCTGGCGGGGGCCCGTTACCGGGGCTGGTTCTGGCGGGGGCTGAACGCGGGGACGCTCTTCGGCGTCGGGTTCTGCACCTGGCTCCAGTACCAGTCGCTGTACAGCATCAACGCGCTCTGCCTCTGGTGCTCCCTGGCGTGGGTCGCGACGATCCTGATGTTCTGGTACGTCACCGCACACAACGTCCGTACCGGGGTACTGCCCGCGCCGGCGGCGCTGCGCGGCTTCCTCGCCGAGTTCATCTGGGTCCTGCCCGTGCTGCACATCGGGGTCGTCGGGATGCTGATCCTGGCTCGCTGGTGGGACTTCTGGACGAGCTGACCGCCGTCGTACCGCATCATCGCCTGTCGCACACCGATCGGCCCCGCCCGCCCCTCAAGGCAGCACGCCTGAGGGGCGGTGGCGGGACGGCGACGACGGGGACTACTTGCCGAGCGGGAGTCCGCCGAGCAGCTTGTTGCCCTGCTGGGGCTTGTTGAGGCTCTCGGTGGCGCCCTTGACGGCGTTGAGCACGGAGCCCTCGTTCTCGGTGTCCAGCGCGTTGGTGTGGAGCGGCTTGGCGTCGCGCAGACCCTCGCTCGCCACGGTGTCCAGGGCCCCGTTCAGGCTGAACGAGGGGGACTTCGCCTCGGCGGCGAACGCCGGGGCGGCGGCACCCAGCACCACCATGGAACCGGCGACGACGGCGGCGACCTTCATGGGCTTCATTGTGATTCCTTCTCCGTGTGTTGTCCGTGCGCGGAGCTTCGAGTCAACTCTCCCCGCGCACAGGGCCTTTGGAGGATTTTCCTCCCGTGGCCTCGTTCTCTCTAACGATTCCCCGGCGCACCGGAAACCCCGTGCGGAAGGAATTCTGGGCAGGCCACCCGAATGAAGGGGAGACTTTTCCTATTCTCCTATCAGCCCGCCGGTCGAGTGGCGGAGACGGACCGGGCGCGTAACCGGGCACCGCGTAATCGTGGATCGGGGCCGGGCGTACGCGATGTGGCGGACACGCGGAAAAGCCGCCCTCCCCGGAGGGGAAGAGCGGCTCCGCTGAGGGAACGGCGTCAGTGGTTGGCGCAGACGTTGCCGAACGCCGGGTTCAGCAGGCCGATGACGTCGACGGTGTTGCCGCAGATGTTGATCGGCACGTGGAGCGGGACCTGGACGATGTTGCCGGACAGCACGCCCGGGGAACCGATGGCCGCGGCCGAAGCGCCACTGTCGGCGAAGGCGGCGCCGGAGGCACCGGCGACAGCGGCGGCGGCCGCGGTGGAGAGAACAACAGCCTTGGCGATACGCGACATGGGGAAGGGCTCCTCGGTCGTATGGGGATGACGTGCGATGCCGGGCGCGATTGCCCGACTCATGGATCAACGCCGAGGACAACCAGAGGTTGCGGGCCGAACGAGTGAAGCTGGGCCGGGCGCGCGACTCCGGTGGATGTCACCTGAAGGCCCTTTCCCCGCTCGGTTGTACGTTCAGGGCGGTTCGGCGCGTCTGGCGTGATTTTCAGCCCGCGCTCTGTAATGGTCCCATCTTGCCTGTTTCGATCATCGAGGCGGAGAGCCAGTATGCGGAATTCTGCGGTTCTTGCTGTGGGGCACGGTCTGTTGTGCGGCCCCGTCCCGCGCGCCCTGCGCGCGGCGCATTCCCGCCCGGTCCGAGGCGGCGTCCGATTCCGTACCGGACGTGACGCCCGCTGAACCGGAGTGCTTTTCTTCCCCGGCGTTCTTCGGCGTTCTTCCCCGGCCCCATCACCTGTATCGCACGAGTGGAAGGAGTGGCGCGTGCAGCCACGGCGACACCGGCCCGGGACCGGCTTCACCGCGCTCCATCTCGTCCAGCCCGTCGACGGCGGCGTCGCCCGAGTGGTGCTGGACCTGGTCGCGGCGCAGGTGGCCGCCGGGTTCCGGGTCGCCGTCGGCTGTCCCCCCGAGGGGCCGCTCGCCGGCGCCGCGGCGAGCCGGGGGGCCGAGATCCACCCCTGGCACGCCACACGGCAGCCGGGGCCGGGACTGCCGCGTGAGGTACGGCAGGCCGCCCGGCTGGTCGGCCGGGTGCGCCCCGATCTGGTCCACGCGCACAGCGCCAAGGCCGGGCTGGCGGGCCGGCTGGCCGTCAGGGGCCGCGTCCCGACCGTCTTCCAGCCGCACGCCTGGTCCTTCGAGGCGGTCGGCGGAACGACCGGACGGCTGGCCGCCCGCTGGGAGCGGTGGGCGGTCCGGTGGACCGACCGGGTCGTCTGCGTCAGCGAGGCGGAGCGGCGTACCGGCGAACGCGCGGGCATCGGCGCCGCCTGGTCCGTCGTCCACAACGGAGTGGACACCGCGCGGTTCACCCCCGAGGGCTCCACGGCGGCCGGCGCCGGGCCCGGGGCCGCGCGCGCCGCCCTGCCACTGCTCGCCGGAGTGCCGGCCACCGCACCCGTCGTCGTGTGCGTCGGCCGCCTCTGCCACCAGAAGGGCCAGGACATCCTGCTCCGCGCCTGGCAGCCGGTCGTACGCCGGATTCCGCAGGCCAGACTGGTGCTCGTCGGCGACGGGCCGGACGCCGACGCGCTGCGCGCCGCCGCCCCGCCGTCCGTGCTCTTCGCGGGCGCCGTACCGGACACCGCGCCCTGGTACCGCGCCGCCGACCTGGTGGTACTGCCGTCCCGCTGGGAGGGTATGGCCGTGGCGCCGCTGGAGGCCATGGCGAGCGGCAGGACCGTCGTCCTCAGCGATGTGGACGGCGCCCGGGAGAGCCTGCCGCCCGGGCGCGAGCGGTTCTGTCTCACCCCGCCCGAGGATCCGCCCGCGCTGGCGGCGGCCGTCAGCGCCCTCCTCCACGACGAGCCCCTGCGCGAGGCCATCGGCCGCCAGGGCCATCAGCACGTACGCAGCACCTACGACGTGCGGCAGACCGCGCAGGCCATCGCGGACGTGTACCGCGAAGTCGCCGCCGTGCCGTGCCCCGAGCGCAGGGAGCCGATTCCTCAGTGACCACGGAAAGCACCAGTGTGCCGCCGCCGCACGGCCGGGCGCGCACCGCACCGCACCACGGCGAGCAGGGCCAGGGCCGGCCGACGGCACGGCTCTCCCTGTCCAAGCCGTCCCTGTCCGCCCTGAGCCGGCAGGCCGTGGGCCAGTCCCTGAGCCCGCAGAGCGCGGGGCAGCGGTCGCTCGGGGGGCGCGTCGCCCTCGCCCCGCCCCGGGAGGCCGCCGACCGTGTCGCGATGCCGTCCCGCCGCACCCCGGCCCGCGACGCGCTCCGCTTCGGCCTGCCGCTCGTCGCGGTGGACGCGCTCGCCGCGCTGCTCTCCACCGCCGTACTCGGCGACGAGCAGCGCAACGCCCTGCTCGTCGGCCAGCTCCTCGCCTCGGTGACCGCGCTCAACGCCCGCGCCGGTCTCTACCGCTGCGGAACCGTCGTCTCCGGCCTCGACCAGCTCCCCGGTCTGGCCGCCAGGATCGCCGTCGCCTGGTGCGCCGTCGCCGCCGTGCTCGCCGCGCTGCTGCCCGCCCACGCCCTGGGCTTCGCGGCCCTGGCCGGGGGAGCCGCCGTACAGCTCGCCGTGTGCGGCACGGGCCGCGCGCTGCTGCACACGTACCGCCGTGCCCTCGCCCGCGACCGGCTGCGCTCCGCCCTCGTCGTCGGTACGGGGACGGCCGCGCGCCGCCTGGTCGCGCTGCTCGCCCAGCACCCGGAGTACGGACTGCGTCCCGTCGGCGTCGCGTCCACCGTCCCCGTCACCGTCCCCGCCCCCGAGCCCGGGGACGGCGACCACCACACCGGCCAGGACGGGCCTCCCCACGGCGGCGGTACGGACGGACCCGCCCTCCCGGTGCTCACCACCACCGAGGAGATCCACCGCGCCGTCATCCAGAACGGCGTCCAGGAAGCCCTCTTCATCGACGCCGGGGCCGGCTACGGCGACCCCGGCGAGTGGACCGGCCGCGCCGGGCTCGTCGCGCTCTTCCACGAGTACGGCTGCGCCACCACCTTCGTCGGCGCGGGCCCCTGGGACAGCGCCGCCCCGCCCGCCCCCATGGAGCACCACCTCTGGGGCCTCGGCCGGCGCCGTGTCGATCCGCCCGCCCCGCACGCGCGGCGCCTCGGCACCTTCGCCAAACGCCTGCTGGACCTGCTGGTCACGGCCCCCGCGCTGGTGGCGATCGCCCCGGTGCTCGGGTTCTGCGCCCTCGCGATCCGGCTCGGCGACGGCCCCGGTGTGCTCTTCCGCCAGGAGCGCGTCGGCCAGCACGGCCGCTCCTTCACCCTGCTGAAGTTCCGCACCCTGCGCCCCTCCGACGACCACGAGTCCGCCACCCGCTGGAACATCGCGGGCGATCTGCGGATGAGCCCGGTCGGCAGCGTGCTGCGCCGTACGTCGATGGACGAGCTGCCCCAGCTCTGGAACGTGCTGCGCGGGGACATGAGCCTGGTCGGCCCCCGGCCCGAACGCCCCTTCTTCGTCGCGAACTTCAGCAAGACGCACCCCGGTTACGCGGCCCGCCACCGGATGCCCGTCGGGATCACCGGCCTCGCGCAGGTCCACGGGCTGCGCGGGGACACCTCCATCGAGGAGCGGTCCCGCTTCGACAACCACTACATCGACCACTGGTCGCTCTGGCAGGACGTGTGCATCCTGGTGCGCACCGCCCTCTCCCTCGTCCGCCCGGCGGGAAGCTGATGACGGCCGGCGCCGTCTGCGCGCCCCGCGTACGGTCCCGTCCGCCCGACCTGCCCGACGCGCTGCGCCGGGCCGCGCCCCTGCTGCCCGCCGTGGCCGTCGTCGCCCTGCTCGCCGTCCCCGCGCCGCCGGCCGGTGACGGCTCCGCCGGGTCGGGCAGCGTGGCCGACGCCGCCTCCGCCGTGCTCGTCCTGCACTGTCTGGTACGCGTACTGCGGTCACGGGCCCGCCCGTTGACCCGTACCGCCGCCCTCGTCCTCGGACTCCCGGTGCTCGCCGTGACGGTCGCCTCGCTCACCGCCGGCGACCTCGCGGCCACCCTGCCGGGGCTGGCGCGCTACCTCCAGATCTTCGTGCTCGTACCGGGGGCGCTGCTGCTCCTGATCCGGGACCGCCGGGACTTCCGGCTGGTCGCCGCGGCGGTGGTGGTCCTCGCGCTCGGGCAGGGGGCGGTCGGGGTCGCGCAGTTCCTCACCGGCACCGGCGCCTCCTACCAGGGCGAGGACATCCGCGCGGTCGGCACCTTCGGGCCCACCGATGTGATGGGGATGGCCACCGTCGTCGCGTACGGGCTGATCATCTCCGTCGGCTACGCCCTGGCGGGCGGCGCGGGGGCGCCGCGCGGACAGCGGGCGCTCGCCCTCGGCTGCGCCGCGCTGCTCTGCGTACCGCTCCTGCTCTCCTTCAGCCGCGGAGCCTGGATCGCCACCGCCGTGGCGATCGCGCTGCAACTCGCGCTCTCGGGAGTGCGCAGGGCCGTCGTCCTGACGCTCACCGCGACGGCGCTCGGGGTCGTCCTCGTCGGCGGGCTCGGCATCGGCTCACAGATGATCACGGAGCGGTTCGACTCGATCGCCCGGGTCGCCGACGCGCCCGACCAGTCCGTCACCGACCGGTACACCATGTGGGCGGCGGCCACCGACATGTGGCGCGAGCGGCCCGTCACGGGCGTCGGACTGAAGGGCTTCCCCGCCTACCGCGACCACCACGCCTCCCTCGCGCTCTCCGCGGCCAGCGACACCGCGGGCGCGGGGATGGGGTTCCAGCGCCAACCGCTGCTCTCGCCGCACAACATGTATCTGCTGGTCCTGAGCGAACAGGGGCTGCTCGGCATCGTCGCCTTCGCGGGCAGTTGGGCCGGGCTTTTGGTGTGCGCGGTGCGCGGACTGAGCGGGGCGCGCCGCCCCGCTACGGGCGCGGAGTGCGGGCTCGTCGTCACGGGGCTGCTGGTCTGGCAGCTGGTGGACTTCGGTTACGCGGACATCGGCGGCCCGTCGACCGTACTGACGGCGGTGATGCTCGGTCTGGCGGCCTGGTGGGCGCTGAGCCGTCGCGGAGGGGCCGCGACGGCGTGAGCGACACGACGCACTCCCTCCCCGCGGTCCCGCCGCCCTCCGTGCCCCCGGCGACGGAGACGGGCTCCGCCGTCCCGGTTCCCGCCGTGGCCGCTCCCGCCACCGTCACCCCCGGCCTCCCGGAGGATCCCGGCGGGAGCGGCTCCGCCTCGGGGCGGTTCCTGGCGCGGGCCGCGTTCGTGACCGCCGCGCTGACCGCCGCCGGATCGCTCCTCGGCCTGCTCCGCGACCAGACCATCGCGCACCTCTACGGCGCGGGCCCCGACACCGACGCGTTCCTCGTCGCCTGGACCGTGCCGGAGGTCGCCGCCACGCTCCTCATCGAGGACGCCATGGCGCTGATCCTCGTACCGGCGTTCAGCCTGGCGCTCGCCCGCCGGGCCGCCCGGCCGCACCGGGACCGGCCGCGCGCACGCGCCGGGGACCCCGACTCCGATCCCGTACGGCAGCTCACCCGCGCCACCCTGCCCCGGCTCTTCCTCGCCCTCAGCGCGTGCGCGGCGGTGCTCGTCGCCTGCGCGCCCTGGGCGGTCGCGGTGCTCGCGCCCGGCCTGCCCGAACCCCGGCTGGCCGTCGACTGCACCCGGCTGACGGCCACGTCGATCTTCACCTACGGGGTGGCGGGCTACTGCAGCGCGGCCCTGCGCGCGCACGGCAGCTTCGTGGCGCCCGCCGCGATCTACGTCGCCTCCAACGTCGGCATCATCTCCACGATGCTGCTGGCCGGCGCGGAGACGGGGGTGCGCGCGGCCGGTGCCGGGGTCGCCGTCGGCGGGGTGTTCATGGTGCTGATCCAGCTCCCCGCCCTGTGGAACCGGCTGACGGAGCGCCGGCCCACCACCGGCCACGAACCCGCCCCCGTCCCGGCCCCAGTCCCCGCCCCCGTCCCGGCCCCAGCCCCTGTCCCCGCCCCCGCACCCGCGAAGGCGACGGCGGAGACCGCCGCGCCCACCCGGCTCACCTCGCCCGTCGCCCTCGGTCTGCTCGTCCCCGTCATCGCCTTCGCGCTCAGCCGTCAGTCGCAGGTCCTCGTCGAGCGGTTCCTCGCCGCGCCGCTGCCCGCCGGGGCCATCTCGCACCTCAACTACGCGCAGAAGGTCGCGCAGATCCCGATGACCCTCTCCCTGATGCTCTGCACCGTCACCTTCCCGGTGGTCGCCCGCGCCATGGCGGCGGGCGAGACCGACCGGGCCAGACGGCGCGTCGAACGCGATCTCGCGCTCGCCGGGATCATCGTGCTGATCGGCGCGGCCACCGTCGTCTCCTGCGCCCCGCAGATCATCGAAGTGCTCTTCCAGCGCGGCGAGTTCCACTCCGAGGACACCGCCGCCACCGCCGCGGTGATGCGGGTGTACGCGCTCGGGCTGCTCGGGCACACCCTCGTCGGGGCGCTCGTACGCTGCTACTTCTCCGCCGCGCGCCCGCTCTGGTTCCCCGCGCTCGCCATGACCGCGGGGCTCGCGGTCACCGGCGGCGCGGGCGCCCTGCTCGTCGGCGTCTGGGGGGTGCTCGGCATCGCCGCCGCCAACGCCCTCGGCATCACCCTCACCGCCGTCCTCATGCTGGGCGCCCTGCGCCGCTACAGCGTCCCGGTCAGGACCCGCCACATGACCGGCGGTCTGGTCAAGCTCAGCGCCGCCGCCGCGGCGGCCACCGGCTCCGGATGGCTCTGCGCCGCCCTCGTGCCCTCCCCGGTCCTCGCCACCCTCGCCGCCGGGCTGGTGGTCACCGCCGTGTTCCTCGTCGCCGCGCGCGCCCTGAAGGCCCCCGAAGCCGACTCCATCCTCCGCTCCCTCGCCCGTCCCTTCTCACGAAAGCTCGCCGATGCCCGCTGACATGGCCGATATGACCGACCCGGCCGACCCGAGGTCCGGCGGCCCCCTGTGGGCCCTCATGTACCACTCGGTCGCCGATCCCACCGACGACCCGTACCGGGTGACGGTCTCCCCGGGCCGCCTCGACCGGCAGCTCCGCTGGCTGCGCCGGCGCGGTCTGACCGGGGTCTCCATGGCCGAGCTGCTGCGTGCCCGCACCGAGGGGCGCGGCGCCGGGCTCGTCGGCCTCACCTTCGACGACGGGTACGCCGACTTCACGGCCAACGCCCTCCCGCTGCTGCGGAAGTACGGCTGCACCGCGACCGTCTTCGTCCTGCCGGGCCGCCCCGGCGGCACCAACGAGTGGGACAGCCCCGGCCCCCGCAAGCCCCTGCTCACCGAGGACGGCGTACGGCAGGCCGCCGAGGCCGGGATGGAGATCGGCTCCCACGGGCTGCTCCACCTCGACCTCGACACGGTCGACGACGCCACGCTCGCGGCCGAGACAGGACGCAGCCGGCAACTGCTGCGCGACCTCACCGGCACCGAGGTCGGCGGCTTCTGCTACCCGTACGGCACGGTCGCCGTCCGGTCCCTGGCGGCCGTGCGCGCCGCCGGGTACGCGTACGCCTGCGCCATCGACCCGGGGCCGCTGACCGGGCTGTTCGCGCTGCCCCGTATCCATGTGGGGGAGCGGGACACCGGCCTCAGGCTGCACCTCAAGTGGCGGCTGCACCACCGCAGGCGCGAACCCGTCCCGGCCGCCGCCTTCACGGAGTACGCCCACTCCGCCGCGTATCACGCCGCCGCCTCCGTGCCGGCCCCGGCGGGCCCGACGGTCCCGGCGGCCACCCCGTGAAGGTCCTGCATGTCATCACCGGCCTCGGCATCGGCGGCGCCGAGCAGCAACTACGGCTGATGCTGCGCCAGTTGCCGACCCACAACGAGGTCGTCACGCTCACGGAACCGGGCGCGGTCGCCGACGGCATCGTCGCCGACGGGGTGCGCGTCGCCCATCTCGGCATGGCCGGGAACCGCGATGTCGCCGCCCTGCCCCGGCTGACCCGCCTCGTCCGGCAGGGCGGGTACGACCTCGTCCACACCCACCTCTACCGCGCCTGCCTGTACGGCCGGATCGCCGCCCGCCTGGCCGGGGTGCGGACCATCCTCGCCACCGAACACTCCCTCGGCGCCGTCCAGATCGAGGGCCGCCCGCTGACCCCCGGCGCCCGCGCCCTCTATCTCGGCGGGGAACGGCTCGGCACCGCCACCGTCGCAGTCTCCACCACCGTCGCGCGGCGGCTGGAGCGGTGGGGGGTGCGCCGCGACCGTATCCACGTCGTCCCCAACGGCATCGAGTCCGGACGCTTCGCCTTCGACGAGAAGGCGCGCCGCGCCGCCCGCGAGCGGCTGGGCCTGGCCGAGGACGCCTTCGTGGTGGGCGGTGTCGGACGGCTCGCCCCCGGCAAACGGTACGACCGCCTGGTCCGCGCCGTCGGCGAACTCCCCGACGCCCGGCTCCTGTTGATCGGGGACGGCCCGGAGCGCACGCCGCTGCTGCGGCTCGCCGAGGAGCGCGGGCTCGCCGACCGGATCCTGCTGCCCGGCGCGTGCGAGGACCCGCCGCCCGTCCCGCACCCGGGGGACCTGCCCTCGCTCCTCGCCGCCATGGACGTCTTCGTCTCCACCTCCCACGACGAGGCGTTCGGGCTCGCCGTGGTGGAGGCGCTCGCCGCCGGACTGCCGGTGCTCCATGTGACCTGTCCGGCGCTCCAGGACCTGCCTCCCGAGGCCGCGCCGGGCGCCCGCCGGGTCAGCGGCTCCGTCCCCGGCCTCGCCGAGGAGCTGCGGCGGCTGCGCGAGCTGGGCCCGCACCGCAGGCCCGTGCCGTCCGCCGTGCACCACTACGACATCGCCCGCAGCGCCGAGCAGTTGATGGCGGTGTACGAGAACGCCGTACGCCGCCCGGCCCCCACCCGAGAGGTGAGCAGCGTATGACCGAGCAGGCCCCTCAGCGACCGGACAGGAGGCCGCTGCGGTGCGGCGCTCCGCGCGGCCCGCGCCAAAACCCCGAGCGTCGCCCCGCGCCCCCGGCGCGGCGGCGGGGGGGGGCGGGCGGCCCCGGCGGCGCCGCGCGCCGGGGGGGGGGGGGGGCGCGCCCC
>NZ_JBHZDA010000037.1:0-6166 GCF_042755665.1 Streptomyces sp. NPDC059142 | reverse complement strand
GCGCCCCCCCCCCCCCCGGCGCCGCCCCGGCGGGCCGGGCGGCCCGGGCGGCCCACGGTCCGCCTGGCGCGGCGGCTCCGGCCCGCCGCGCTGCCGGCCCGCTGGATCGTGCCGGTCGCCGTGCTGGCGGGGGCGTTGGCCGGCGGCGCGTACGGAGCGCTCCGTACCCCCGAGTACGCGGCGACCAGCTATGTCGTCGTCGTACCGACCGAGCGGTCCGACCCGGCCGCCGCGCTGGGCTTCGCGACGGCGTACGGGCGGGTCGCCACGCAGGTCGCGGTGGTCGGGGACGCGGCGGTCTGGGCCGGGGTGCCCGCGCGGACCCTCAAGGAGAACGTCCGGACGGCGACCTCGCCCGACGCGCCGATGATCTCGGTGACGGCGACCTCGCCCCGGGCGGGCACCGCCGTGAGCATGGCGGACGGTGTGGCCCGCTCGCTCGTCGTCAACGGCTCGCAGACGCAGTCCAGCACGCACGTACGCGTCCTGCCGTTCTCCCGGGCCGTGGAACCCACGAGCCCGGTCACGCCCTCCGCGCCGCTCGCCGCGCTGGTCGGCGGCTGCGCGGGCGGGCTGCTCGGCGGGCTCGGCCTGCTGGTCCGCCCGAAGCGCCGCCCCGAGGCCCCCGCGCACGCCGGGGGCGCGGCGTCCGTGCCGGCCCCCGCGGCCGCCTCCTCCCCGCACCAGCAGGAAACGGTCTGATGGCCCCCGGACCCGGTACGCGGACCACCGCACCCTATGTCCCCGTGACGGCGCTGCTCCACGCCTCCCGGTCGGGCGCGGTGTACACCACCGAGGTGTGCCGGGACGCGGTCCGCTTCGCCGAACTCGCCCCGGAGTGGGGGACCCTGTACCGCCGCTGCCGTACGGCCACCCCCTTCCAGAGCCACGCCTGGCTGCACTCCTGGTGGCTGTCGTACGGCCAGGACGGCGCACGCGGCGGGCGCGGCAGGCTGCGCGTCGTCCTCGTCCGCCGGGCGGGTGAGCCCGTCGCGGCGGTCGCGCTGGCGCTCACGCACCGCCCGCTGCCCGTCCTCGTCCACCTCGGCGGCTCCATCTCCGACTTCTCCGACGTCCTGCTCGACGACGAGCACGCCGAGACCGCCGCGCCCGCGCTCGCCCGTGCCCTCGCCGAGCTGGCCCGTACCGCGGTGATCGACCTGCGCGAGGTACGGCCGGGGGCCGCCGCCGAGCGGGTCTACGACTGCTGGCGCGGACCGCGCCGCCGGCTGGCGGACTCCGTCTGCCTGGAGCTGCCCGCCGTCCCCATGGACGCGCTGCTCGCGCGGCTGCCCGCCGCGCGCGCCCAGCGCGCCCGCGCCAAGCTCCGCAAGCTGGACGCGCTGGGCATCGGCGAACGGGTCGTGGAGCACACGGAGGTCCCCGCCGCCGTCGCCCGGCTGCTGGCGCTGCACCGCCTCCAGTGGCAGGGCCGCGGCGTCACCACGGAGCACCTCAGCGGGCGTTTCGCGGACCACCTCACCCGGGCCGTGGGCGCGATGGCCGGATCCGGCGACGCCCGGGTCACCGAGTTCACCCTGGACGGCGCGGTGGTGGCCGCCGACGTCACCCTGATGTCCGGTCAGCTCGCGGGCGGCTACCTGTACGGCGCCGACCCCGGGCTGCGCGCCAGGAAGGCGGACGTCGCCACGATGCTGCTGCGCGCCGGTGCGGGATGGATCGGCGCGAGCGGCCGGACCACGCTGAGCATGCTGCGCGGCAACGAACCGTACAAGCACCACTGGCGCCCCGAGACCGTCACCAACCAGCGGCTGCTGCTCGCCCGGTCCGCGCTGGCGCCCTCCCTGCATCTGGTGGTCGCGCGCGCGGCGGGGCGCGGCCGGGCGGCCGAGCTGGTGAAGCGGGCGCGACCACGGGCCCGGCCACGGCGGGGCGGCGGCCAGGGATGACCTCGCCGCCGCCGTCCGTGCCGGGGCCGTGAACTCAGCCGCGCCGGCTCTGCCACCAGTCGAGACGGATACAGATCTTGCCGCCCAGCCAGCTCTCCAGCCAGGTACCGAGGTTCAGCGGGCGGCAGCCCTGCGGACGCTCGGGCGTCGGGACCGGTGTCGGGACCGGCGTGGGCTCCACGGGCGCCGTGGGAGAGGGGTCAGGGGTCGGGGCGGTCGGCGTCGGGGTCGGCACGGGCTGCGGGTCGCGTCCGTACAGCATCGAACGGAACACCTTCGACGACTGGGGATTCTTCCTGCACTGCCAGACGCCGTGCGGGCAGTAATCCGTGACGGTGTTGTACAGCGGCTTGTACGTGTCGATCCACTGGAGCATCCGGCGCATGTACACAGGGTTGTCACCGTTGCGGTAGAGGCCCCACTCCGGATAGGAGATCACCTTTCCATGTGCGGCGGCGAAGTCCACATGCTGCTGGAGTCCGTAGGGCTCGGTGACCTGTTCGTCGAACGTCCGTCCCGGCGGCTGGTCGTACGAGTCCATGCCGATGATGTCCACGGTGGAGTCGCCCGGATAACACTCCGTCCAGGGAATGGCGTCCCGCCCCCGGTTCGGCGCGAAATCGAATCGGAGTTTCTGTCCCGGCACCTCGCGCATCGCGGTGACGATACGGTTCCAGTACGCCTTCCATGCCTCCGGGTCAGGACCGCAACGATGGGTGTACGTGATTCCGTTCATCTCCCAGCCGAGCACGACCACCGTGTCGGGGACCCCGAGCGCCACCAGTCGCCGCGCCAGCTTCCTGAAGTGCTCGTCGTACTGGCCCGAGGCGCCTCTGCGCAGCTCACGGCGGACCACACCGTCGGACACATGGTCCTCGTTCCGCTCCAGCATGGGCACGTTGAGGATGAACATCCGGTCGTCGCGCGCCTTGCGCCACTCGGCCCAGCTCTCCAGGAAATCGGGGCTGCCCTCGATGTTGGACCACACGTCGCCCGGGAGATAGGTGTGCCCCACGCGCAATTCCCGGCCGCCGAGCCATTTCTCCATGGCCGCGATACGCCGTACCCCGTCCGGCCCGTAGTCGAGATACGCGCCCAGCGCGGGTGACGGGGCCGCCGGCGGCTTCTGTCTCTCCGTACCACCGGAATCCGCGGCGAGTCGTGGAACGGGCAGTACGGCACCGGAGGCGAGAAGTCCGGCCGAGATGACGCCCAGACAGGCGGTCGTCATCCTTCGGCTTCTTCGAGAGGTCATGTCCGCTCCTTGTGATCGCACGTGATTCCGTGGCCGCAGGCCATGGTCACGTTGATCACAAAGTATTTCTAATAAGCCGGTCGGGAACCCGGCCTGGTGTTGCAGTAGTCCATTCGTGAATTTCATCCCTCGCATGGGGTATCGAAATGAAGGGCACACCGTGCCGAGCTTTGACACCCGCGTTCCGGCCGTCCTCGTACGGCTCGACCGGAACCCGTTCCACCACGGCACGCTGGGCGCCGTACGCTCCCTCGGCCGCGCCGGGATCGAGGTGCACGCGGTGGTCGAGGGCGCGCACAGCCCCGTCGGACGCTCCCGCTATCTGCGCCAGGCCCATCTACGGCCCGCGCACACAGCGGATCTGACAGGGATTCCGGCGACCGACCCGGCGCCCGCCTCCGTACGGCGGCTGCTCCTCTCCATCGCCGACCGGCTCCCGGCCCCCGCCGTCCTCATCGCGATGGACGACCTGAGCGCCATCGCCGTGGACCGGCTCCAGCCGGAACTGACGGGCCGCTACCTCCTGCCTGAACAGCCGTCAGGGCTGCCCGAGCGCGTCGCCGACAAGGCGGAGCTGGCCGGCATCTGCCGGGAACTGGGCCTGCCCCACCCCCGCACGGTCATCCCCGACGGCGCGGCCGAGGCCGCCGCTGCCGCCTGGTCGCTGGGGCTGCCCGTGGTCGCCAAGTGGAGCAGACCCTGGCTGCTGCCCGAAGGGTCCGGGCTGCGCAGCACCCGCGTCGTCCGCTCCCCGCAGGAGGCACGCGCGCTGTACGGACGCAGCGACGAGGCGGGCAGCAGACTGCTGCTCCAGGAGTTCCTGCCGCACGGGCCCGACCGCGACTGGTTCTTCCACGGCTACAGCGGGCCCGGCCCCGGGCCCGGCCGCACCCGGCTGCTCGGGGCCGCCGGGCGCAAGGACCGCGCCTGGCCGGTGGGGGCGGGGCTGACCGCGGTCGGCCGGTGGCTGCCCAACCCGGCCGTGGAGCGACTGGCCGGCGAACTGGTCGCCGCCCTCGGCTACCGGGGCATCCTCGACCTCGACTTCCGCCGCGAGGCCGCGACCGGCGCGTACCACCTGCTCGACTTCAACCCCCGGCCCGGCGCGCAGTTCCGGCTCTTCACCGACCGCTCCGGCACGGATGTCGTGCGCGCCCTCCACCTCGACCTGACCGGACGCGGCCTGCCGGTGCAGGAGGCGGTGCACGGGCGCGCGTTCGTCGTCGAGAACTACGCGGCGCTGTCTTTCCTCTCCTCGGTCAGGACCGGCCGCCGGGACGTCGGGGGAACCTCCTCCCGGCCCCGGCGGCGCCCCCGGCCCCGCTCCACCGAGACGGCGTGGTGGGCGCTTGACGATCCGCTGCCCGCCTGCGCGATGGCCCTCGCGTGGGGGCTCCATCTCGTACGCCGCTGCGGGCGGCTGCTGCGCCGCGCCCTGCCGGTCCGGCGTGACGACGGCACCGGACGGCGGCCGCGCATCCCGTCCGTACGGCAGCGGTGGCGCGGCCAGGACCCCTCCGGCCGGCCCCCGGCCCCCGCACGGCGCCCCACCCGATGAACCCTCCCCAGCAGACACACCACAGAGAGCGGGAAACACCATGCACGACCTGGTAGTTGTGGGCGCCGGCCCCTACGGACTCTCCATCGCGGCGCACGCCGCCGCGGCCGGGCTCGACCTGCGGGTCTTCGGCAGTCCGATGGCCTCGTGGCGGGAGCACATGCCGCCGGGGATGTTCCTGAAGTCCGAACCGTGGGCGTCCAACCTCTCCGACCCGGGCGGCGCCTTCGGCCTCGCCGCCTACACGGCCACCCTGGGACGGGAGGCCCGGCACGGCGTGCCGCTGCCGGTCGGCCTCTTCGCCTCGTACGGACTGTGGTTCGCCGAGCGCGCCGCCCCGCCGGTCGACGAACGGATGATCACCTCCGTGGAGGTCTGTCCCGGCGGGTTCCGGCTGACCGCCGAGGACGGTGAGCGGATCCTCGCGCGTACGGTGGCGCTCGCCGTCGGCGTCATGCCGTTCATCGACATCCCCGCGCCGCTGCTCGGTCTGGACCGCGCCCAGGTGACGCACAGCAGCCACCACGCGGATCTGACGCGGTTCGCGGGCGGTGACGTGACGGTCATCGGGGCGGGTCAGGCGGCGCTGGAGACGGCCGCGCTCCTCGCCGAACAGGGCACGTCCGTACGGCTGGTGGCCCGCTCGGGGCGGCTCGACTGGAACACCCTGCCGCCGCCTCTCGACCGTCCCGCCGCCACCGCGGCGCGCGCCCCGCACACCGGACTCGGCTGCGGCTGGAAGAACTGGCTGTACGCGGAGACCCCCGGTGTCTTCCGCCGGCTCCCCGAGGCGACCCGCGCCCGGATCTTCACCTCGGCGCTCGGCCCGGCCGGGGCGTGGTGGCTGCGGGAGCGCTTCGAGACGGCGGCGCGGGTGGAGGTGCGGCTCGGCGAGAGCGTGGTGACGGCGGCCCCGGCGGGCGGCCGGGTACGGCTGGAGCTGTTCGCCACCACGGGGCGCACGGAGACCGTGGAGACCGACCATGTCATCGCGGCCACCGGGTTCACCCCGGGGCTCGACCGGCTCGGCCTGCTCGAAGGGCCGCTCGCCGGGAGCCTGCGGACCGTGGGCCCGAGCAGGGCGCCCGAGGCGAGCGCCGCCTTCGAGTCCTCGTACCCGGGCCTCTTCCTGGCGGGCCTGCTGAGCGCGCCCTCGTTCGGCCCGTCGATGCGGTTCGTGTACGGCGCGTCGTACACGGCGGAGCGGCTGGTGGCCGGGGTACGGCGCCGGGTCGGCGCCCGGGGCGGACCGCTCGCCAAGGTGCGCCAGCGGCAGGGGCAGCGCGAGGCGCAGGCCCGGGGCCGGCTCTCCGTCAGGTGAGCGCCGTCCGGCGGGGCGGGGGGGGGGGGGGCGCCCCCCCGCGCCGCCGCCCCCCGCCCCCGGCGGGGGGGGACGCCCCGGCGGGGCGCCCGGGGGCCCCGGGCACGGGCGCGCCCCCCCGG